>JBBAKY010000108.1:0-12149 GCA_040403295.1 Arcicella sp. | reverse complement strand
ACTCACAATTCACTCAATCACAATTCATTCAATACATGGAAGGTTTAGTAATGGCGGGACAGTTGATTTTAGCACTGTCAATTTTAGTTAGTTTGCACGAATTTGGGCATTATATTACTGCTAAGTGGTTCAAGATGCGAGTGGATAAATTTTATCTTTTCTTTGATTTTCTCTTTCCTGTACCCACACTTTTGAATTTCTCTCTTTTCAAAAAGAAAATAGGGGATACAGAATACGGCATCGGTTGGTTTCCTTTGGGTGGATACGTTTCTATTGCAGGAATGATTGATGAAACACAAGATGCCTCTACACTCGCAGCCACGCCAGAGCCTTGGGAGTTTAGAGGAAAACCCGCTTGGCAACGTCTAATCGTAATGTTGGGCGGAATTATTGTCAATCTTATTTTGGGAGTAGTTATATTTTGGGGAATCAGATACAACTCTGGTAATAACTTTATAACACTTTCTGAAGTCAATAAACAAGGGATTTTTGCCGGTAAATTAGCCCAAGAAGTAGGTTTTAAATCTGGAGATAAAATATTAGAGGTTAATGGAAAAGTACCCGTTCGTTTTGACGAAGTACCTAAATTAATCATGGAAGATGAGGCTAAATACACCATCCAGCGTGAAGGAGAAACAAAGGATATAACCCTTCCAAGTGGTTTTTTAGATCAATTAGCCAACGGTAAAAAAGGGGAATTTATTCAAGAAGGTCTGCCTTTTGAGGTAAAGGAAGTTTTTAAAACAGAAGGTGGAGGAGGCGCATACCGTGCGGGTTTGCAGGCAGGCGATAAATTTGTAAATATTAATGGAAAACCAATCAAATTTTATCAAGAATTCAAAGCGATTTTAGATGAAAATAAAGAGAAAAAAATCACTGCTATAGTTGATAGAAAAGGAACAATTGATACCTTGAAAATGGACGTTTCAAAAGAGGGAACCGTTGGTTTTATCATGAATCCATTGTTGAAACTTACCCATGAAGATTACACAATTGGCGAGTCATTTAATGCTGGTTTTGTAGAAGCATTCACCGTGATTGGCACAAATTTAAAGGGTTTCAAAAAGATTTTTAAAGGCGATGTTTCTGCTTCAAATGCGGTTAGTGGTCCCGTTGGAATTGCTAAAATATTCGGTGGAAAGTGGGATTGGGCTAATTTTTGGTTCTTAACGGGTTTACTATCTATGTCATTAGCTTTTATGAACGCACTACCAATTCCAGCTTTAGACGGTGGACACGCCATTTTCTTGCTTTGGGAAATGATTACGGGCAAAACGCCATCAATCAAAGTACAAGAAATCGCTCAACAAGTTGGAACAGTAATTCTTTTAGGATTAATGGTTTTTGCGTTCGGAAACGATATTTTTAAGATTTTTAAATAAATAATTTAATGATTTTTTTAAATAAAAATACAATGTCAATAAAACCTGCAAGTCTAAAAAACACTTGCAGGTTTTTGGTTTTAGGAATGGTCTTAATGCTACAAACCTCTTTTCTTCCTTCTTCTTCCTCCCTTCTTCTGAACACGCACGCATTTCACACTAGCATTGCCGAAATGCGTTATAATGCCAAAGAAAAAGCCTTTGAAATTAGTCTCAGAGTCTTTACGGATGACTTAGAAAAAACACTTTCACTGAATAATCAAAACAAGAAATTTGTAATTGAAAATGCGGATAAAAATGACCTTTTCATCGACCAATACGTCCATAAACACTTTGTCGTAACAACACCCATAAATCAGAAATTAAATTATCAGTATGTAGGCAAAGAAAGAGAAGGAGATGCCACGTGGATATATTTGGAAATGCCTATAAATGAGCCCATTAAAGGTTCAAAAATTCAAAATGATGTATTAATTGATATGTTCGACGACCAAACAAATATTATTAATATTTTTATGAATAATGAGAAAAAAACGTATTTATTTACCGTGAAGAATAGGATTTTTGTGGTTGAGATTTAAGCAATAATCCTCAATAAATCCGCCTTCACTCCACGCCAATCCTGATTCAGATTTAGCGTCTCAATCCTAATGGTATGTTCCTCATGCGTGTAGGCGAGGCTCAAAGATTTTTGAACCGTTGGGTATATCAAAATGCCTTCCGCCAATTCATCATCTTGATTCTTTAAATAGGCGAATATTTGATATAAATTTTGTGAATGAATCTTCTCCGAATCGTAGTATTTCTGTAAGGTTTCTTTGTAATATTTTGCATCAATAATCAGTTTTCGGTTATTGATTTTAATGGAAATATCAGTTTGCATTTTTGGTAAAAATTGATGTTTTTCTCCTGCCATTTTCCATCGTAAATCTTCTCTAAACACCTTTGCTTCGGGAGCTTCAATTTTATAAAAATTGCGAATAAATTCCTCAAAAAGTCTTGCCATTTGACGCTCATTTCTTAGAAAATCTATGAATTGAAAATTACCGTCTTCCTCATTTATTAACATATTTTTATGAATTAACTCGCTGATATTCAACAAGAAAGCATAAAATGAATTGTTTCGATTGATTTGTACTTGATGAAAAATAGTGTCTATCAAAACGATGGTATTTACTTCATGCAAACGGTAAATAATCGTTCTAATTTCCTGTTTTAGAGTAGGGGAGAGGCTCGCAATCTGCGTGAGATTTTGTAGCGTAGTTTTCAGAATTTGATTTGGTAGAATATCCGCCGAAAGTTCATCAAATTCACAAACAGAAAGTCCTTTTGGAAATAGGCTTTTTCGTAATGAATCTGTGATATTTACTTTTCCTTTAATGCCTTGATAAACTTTATTTTCCGTAATATATTGCTTATCAATTCCCCTTTTTAAAAGTGTTTTTGTTCCGTTTAGCAATACCCTGCCCAAGAGATTCAATAAGTCAGATTCATCTTCGGTAGCTACATCTACCAATTCACCTTCTTCCAACTTATTCCAAGCGTAGCATAGCAAATAATAGATATTTTTGATGGGTATCATAATGCTAATAATTTCCTAATTTCCGTCTGTGCTTTTGTTTCATTATCAAACCAATATTCTTCCAAAAGTGGCGCAATTTCTAAATTTATGATCCTACGATACCATTTTTCTACGTTTTCACTTTCCGTAAAATTTGAAAAATAGCTATGCCCAATCTGAAATCCTTTTTGAAGATTTTTATCGTTAGTAATTACTTCGTTGAGTTTTGAAATACGAGCAACAATTTTTTCAGAAAATAATTTTTCAATTCCTTTTCTCGATAAAAAATCAATAAATTTTTGGTTAAAAAGTGGTTCAAGGGAAATAAAAGCAAAACGGCGACGAAGCGCATAATCAATCATGGCTAAAGAACGGTCTGCCGTGTTCATAGTGCCAATAATATGCAGATTGTCAGGTACGTAGAAAGGTTCGGAGTCTTTATCTCCGTAAGTCAAGGCCATTTCGTTAGCTCGCCCACGCTTGTCGGATTCTATTAAAAGTAATAATTCTCCGAATATTTTACTCAAATTTCCACGATTGATTTCGTCAATAATAAAGAAGTGGTCAATTCCAGAATTGCGTTGCGCTTGTCGGCAAAATTCGTAAAAAACGCCATTTTTTAATTTAAAGCCACCTGAATCATCGGGGCGTAATCCTTGAATAAAATCCTCATAACTATATGATTGATGAAACTGAACCATTTTAATTCTGGAATCATCCTGCGTGCCTATTTGGGTATAGGCCAAGCGCTTGGCAATAAAGGTTTTGCCAACGCCAGGAGGCCCTTGAAGAATAATATTTTTCTTGTAACGAAGGGTTTCAATTATTTCATCGAATTTATCATCGTCAATAAATAAATCCTTCAAAGCATCTTTTTGCTCATAAGGAATTAATATGTCGTCGCTATGTAAATCTTCTTTCTGCGCATCAATTATGGCTTGAATAGCCTCAAATTCCTCTTCAGTAAGTTTAAAAAGACTGCCTTGATTATTTTTTAAAATGTCCGAATCCTTAAAAAAGTGTAGTGATTTCAATTCTGCCCAATCAATTGGTTTGGGCGTTTTTTCATTAATTTTAAACGAAATAACTTCTCCTAATTTTACATCTCTATGTAAAGGTTCTGTAATCTCAAAAATGGCTTTTACTTGCCTCACAGGAGTAGATTCATAACCTACCATCATATCGCAAGTCTGCACCAACTCAAAATTCTTATAAATTCTACGCTTATTGCCAAACTCATTATGGGAAGTATAATGTTGAGTTTGATTGATTTTGAATAAATCAATTGACCAGATGCGGGGGTTTACATTGAGCCACCAATAATTTCGAGTTTTCTTATCCAACATTTTTTTTGAAATAGATTTTGGTAAAGATAAAAAGGAAGTGATGATTTATGAAGCTTAAATCTATTGACTGTTAGACAATTATTTGTTTCCGTTGCATAAATACCTAAAATATAGAAAACCCTATCTATTCTTGAAACTACAAGGCACAAAAAAAAGTCCTGACGAATCAGGACTCTTTTACGTTCTTTCGAAAGAAACTATAATGAATTTGATATTACTTCTTAGTAGTATCAGCAGCCATCGTAGTATCAGCAGCCATTGCAGTATCAACAGCCATTGTAGTATCAACAGAAACTGCAGTAGAATCAGTAGTACCTTCAGTTTTTTTCTCAGAACAAGCAGCTAATGACATCATTGAAGCTACTAATGCGAATGCAAAGAATTTTTTCATTTTTTGTGGTGATTTGGGTTTGTAACTGATACAAAATTATGTACAACTTTGGTACTGTGCAAGTAATTACTAAGAAATTTTAAGGAAATTTTAATAATTAAAAAAAAATCTTGTTTTATGATTTTTTTTTAGTGGTAAAGTGCAATTTTAAAACTTAATAAACTTAAATTTTAACGATAACTTTATCTTTCAACTCCTAAATTGAGGAATATTTGAGATTTAGAATCTTAGATTATTACTATTTTAGGCAAAAAAGTAGTCTTCATTTCTGATGAAGACTATTAAAATACTATGAAACTATTCTTTTCAGTCGGTCGTAAAAACCAGTGCTTTTAAAAGTAAATGTTTTATGAAGTACATAATTAAAAATAAAACTAAATCCCATACCTACCACTTGGCTTCCTAATTCATTTAGGTTTACGGGTTTATTACTGAAAGGCAAAACTGCTGAATGTTCGCCTAAAGTATTGGCTATATATTCGAGCGATGCAACGGCAAAGAACCATGTAATTCCCCATGATGCTGTGGCGACCATCATAAATTTCAACATTTCTCGACGTGTTTGGTTGGTATTCCGAGCATCGAAAGCAAACATTTTGGTTAGTACGAAGCCTACAACGAATGAAATTAGATAAGCTAAAGAAACAGCCGTACTGTAAGAAAGTTGAAAACTATTCCTAAGAATACTGCCGGCTATTAATTGTACAGCAGCGCCAGTCCCTGCGACTAAAAAATAGGCAATTAGGTCTTTTTTATTTAATAACTTTGACAATGTGTTAAAAAAGTTTTTTAACTAAATCCGGAGCAATACCCAAGAGAATAGTCAAGATGGTTGTGAGGATAAGCGTATATTTAAAAACGGGCGAAATTTCAATTTTTTCGGTATCCCCATTTCTCATATATGCGGCAATAATTGGTTTGAAATAATAATAAATACCAACGACTGACATTAAAATAGCGACTACTAAT
Source organism: Arcicella sp. (assembly GCA_040403295.1). GTDB lineage: Bacteria > Bacteroidota > Bacteroidia > Cytophagales > Spirosomataceae > Arcicella. Next base: position 6,500 of record JBBAKY010000108.1, on the reverse strand, counting down.
AAACTTTTAAATATGCCAGATGGGTTAGAAAATGCGTCAGTAAAGATAAAAAACTTTCCGAAGAAACCTGCTGTTAATGGAATTCCTGCCAATGATAACATCGAAACTGCCAATACAAACGCTAAGAAAGGGTTATTCTTCGCTAAACCATTCAAGGCATCAAAACTTTCATCTGGTTTTCCTGCTTTAGATTTTGCTTCTGAAACGACTATCAAAACGGCAAATGCACTAATCGTGGCAATTGAATAGGCCAATGAATAAAACAAGATGGATGAATTTGTTTCGGGGCGTTTTGCTAATACTGTGATCAACAAATATCCTGCGTGTGATATACTCGAATACGCTAACATCCGTTTGAAGCTTTGTTGATAAACAGCGGTAAGATTTCCTATAATTAAGGTTATTGCTGTGATATAAACCATCGGATTTCCCCACGTTCCGTACATATCTGGAAAGGCAGTTGAAAGTAAACGATAAGTGGCAGCAACACTCGCCGTTTTCACAACGGTGGACATGAATGCAGTAAACAAACTTGGCGCTCCATCATACACATCAGGCGTCCAAAAGTGGAATGGTGCGGCTGAGATTTTGAACAATAAACCTGACAACATCATGATAACGCCTACGGTAAGAATTGGTCCATAAATTCCGCCCATTTGAGCTTTGGCATCTTTCACGGCTAATCCAATGCCGTGAATATCGAATGAACCTGTTGCTCCATAAACTAAGGCTACACCAAATAAAAGGATGCCTGTGGCAAATGAACCCATTAAAAAATACTTCAAAGCGGCTTCATTAGAACGTAAATTACGCTTGTCTGACCCTGTGAGGACATACATCGAAACAGAAAGGATTTCTAATCCCACGAAAAGCATAATCAAATTTTCGTAAGTAACCATCATGATTGCTCCAACTACCGAAAACATCATGATAGCGTAGTATTCAGCGGGATGAGAGTGTTCTTCATCATCACCAAATCCTCTTGAAATGGCTACTATCAATAACGTTGAAATTAAAATTACCGTCGTAAAATTGATAGATAAATTGTTGGTTCTCAACATTGAGTTAAACCACACATATTCATGGTTCCAGTCGCTAAAATTCAGACCCAATGCGATGAGGATGAAAATGAGGGTTGCGGGTAATAATATTTTACGGTTATTTAAAAAACCGAGAAATAAACTACTTATTCCAAAAAGTGATAATGCTATAATTGCGTTCATAATATCAGTTCTTAGGGATTAGGGGCTGGGGTTAGGAATTAATTCAAACGATTAGTTACCAGTTGTTTTACAATTTTTGATATAAATGTTTAACCTATGTACTAAACTTGAGTTCTAAAACCTAAAACCAATTACCTAAAACCTCTATTACTTAATGATTGATAATAATTGTGTTACGGCTGGTTCGGTTAATTTTAAAAACATATTCGGAGCGACACCAAGCAAAATAACCATAAATGACAGTGGAAATAAAACTACTTTCTCAGACAAGGTCAAGTCTGTGAAGCCTTCAGTGATGCGAGAAGTGATACCAAACATTGATTTTTGCACCATTCTTAACATATAAACTGCTCCTAAGATGATGGTTAATCCCGCAATTGCACCCGCCCAAACATTGTACTGATAAACTCCTTTCAATAATAAAAATTCACCGACAAATCCGTTGGTTAATGGCATGGCAACTGAACCTAACATTAAGATGATAAAATAGACCGTTAAGTTTGGGGTTGTTTGTGTAATGCCTCCCAAACGAGCTAATTCACGTGAATTGGTGCGTTGTTGGATGATTTCTACGATAAAGAAAAGACCTACCACGTTGATTCCGTGGGCTAACATTTGGATTAATGCTCCTTGAATTCCGTCAATATTTCCACTGAAAATACCTGCTGCCATCAAGCCTACGTGGGCGAATGATGAATAAGCAATGAGGCGTTTCATGTCTTTTTGTTGAATCGCAATGATTGAACCATACACAATGCCAATTATCGAAAGAATAACGGCAATCATTCCGTATTTATCAACGGCTAAAGGCGTGATTGGTAGGATAAAACGAATCAATCCGTAAGTACCCATTTTCAACATAATACCCGATAATAACATTGTTCCAGCCGTTGGGGCTTCAACGTAAGTATCTGGTTGCCAAGTATGGAAAGGAAACAAAGGCATTTTGATAGCGAAAGCGATAAAAAATGCTGCGAAAAGGTAACTTTGTTGGGTAATATCTAAGTTTCTTGCCGCTGCATAAATTGATTCAAAATCAGCTTTATGAGCAATTCCTGGCGTTTGGATGTATAAATAAACCAAGGCCAACAACATGAATAGCGAACCAAACATCGTATAAATAAAGAACTTAAAGGTTACTTTAATACGATTTTCTCCTCCCCAAATAGCGGCAATAAAATATACTGGAATCAAGGCTATTTCAAAGAAGAAATAGAACAAGAAAATATCTCTGGCCGTGAAAACACCAATCAATGCCGCTTGCATAAATAAAATAAGCGCATAGAAGGTTGGAGCATTTTTATAATTATTGTTGAATGTCGATAGGATGATGAATGGTACCATCAAAGTGGTCAAACATACCAGAATCAAACTGATACCATCAATACCTACGGAGAAATTAATTCCTGCCGAATGAATCCATTCGTAGTTTGCCGCAAATTGCGTTGTGGCATTTGGCATGAATGAAAAATAGACATAAGCACCGAGAATCATTTCTGCAAAGGCAAAAATAGAAGCAATCGTTTTAGCATTTCCTCCTTTAATCGTGAGGGTCAAAAGCCCTGCAATGATTGGAAGGAGAATTAGTGAAATTGTTAGCATAATTTTTTATTACTTATCAATGGAAATTGAAGTATATTTTACTTAGAAATCAAAGCCTTTAAATTATCAAATATCTGAGAAATGTCACCTGCGTAGAAACTAAATCCCAATATTCCAACGATTGATAATACCATGATGAAGATATAATTTCCGGTTGTTCCGCTTTGTAATAATCTGGCTTCGGATGAAAGTGCTTTTACGCCTTTTCCAATGCCTTCTACGATTAAATCTATTACTAAAAACTCAAACACTGAACTGAAAAAGTTTGATAATGCCGTGATTGGTTTTACAAAAATGGCATCATAAATTTCATCAACGTAGTATTTGTTATAAATCACTTTCTGAATTCCCGAAACTTCGCTGTCTGCTGATGGAACTACTTTTCTACTCACATAAATCACATAAGCCAATCCTGCCGAAGCTAAAGCTGCAACTACTGAAACAATCATCAAAGTCTTTTCCAATGACTCATCAACGGCGGCGTGTTCTACATTTGAATGAGCGAATAAGGGAGCCATGAATTCTGCCAAACTTGAGTGTCCCCCGAAGATATGGGGTAAATTAAAAAATCCTCCAGCGGCTGAAAGCACTGCCAAAATCATCAAGGGGGCAGTCATCGTTAAAGGTGATTCGTGCAAATGATGTTTTTGTTCTGAAGTTCCTCTGAATTCTCCGAAGAAAGTTAAAAACAACAAACGAAACATGTAGAAAGAAGTCATTATTGAGCCTAAAAGGGCAAATCCCCACATTACTTTGTTGTGCTCATAAAGGTGAGCTAAGATTTCATCTTTCGAGAAGAAACCGGCAAATGGAGGAATACCAGAAATGGCAATGGTAGCAATCAAGAAGGTAATAAAGGTAATGGGTAATGCTTTACGCAATCCACCCATTTTACGAATATCTTGTTCGTCTGACATCGCATGAATCACCGAACCTGCTCCTAAGAACAAAAGCGCTTTGAAAAATGCGTGCGTCATTACGTGGAAAAATGAAGAAGAATAAGCCATTACGCCCAATCCCATGAACATATAGCCCAATTGAGAAACGGTTGAATAAGCCAATACTTTCTTAATATCATTTTGGAAAAGACCAATGGAAGCCGCTAAAAGTGCCGTTGCTACTCCTACCCAAGCCACAATTTCTAAGGTTTCGGGCGCTAACGAATACATGAAATTTGAACGGATAATCATGTAGATTCCAGCAGTAACCATCGTAGCTGCGTGTATAAGTGCAGATACGGGCGTTGGACCTGCCATCGCATCGGGCAACCATGTATATAATGGAATTTGCGCCGATTTTCCCATGGCTCCAACGAACAACAGTAATGTAATGTAAAATAACGTTTTATCTCCAGAAATATAACCACCATCTAACACCGACTCTTGGATACTTGCGTATTCAACTGAACCAAAATGGTTGATTATCATAAAAATACCCAACAAAAAGCCCAAATCACCAATACGGTTCATAATAAAGGCTTTGCGAGCAGCATTTCCGTAATTAGAATTTTTATTCCAGAATCCAATCAGTAGATATGAACAAAGTCCAACACCTTCCCAACCGATAAACATCACGACATAATTTGACCCCATCACTAATAAAAGCATGAAGAACAAAAACAGGTTGAGGAAAGCAAAGAATTTTCCAAAACCTTCGTCATGGCTCATGTAGCCGATTGAATAAATATGAATCAATGAACCTACGCCCGTGATAATCAACAACATCAATAACGACAATTGGTCAATCAGGAAGGAAAATGAGATATTTAACTTGCCGACGGTTATCCAATCGAAAACGGAAACAACTTGTGGTTTGCCATCGAATCCGAAGAAAAGCGACAACACGCAAGCAAAAGAAGCTAAGGCAACTCCCGAACTAATGATGCCAGCTAATGATTTTGGAATATGGCGAAAGCCGATTCCATTAATCAAGAAACCAAGGAGTGGAAGAAGAGGAATTAGTGTAATTAAGGACATAATGTTTAGTTATTAGCTTTCGGCAATCGGCTTTTGGCTATCAGCTTGAATATTGGGCAAATAATTAGGAAATGGCAGGAATCAACTTTGTATAAATATTGATTGACTGTTACAAGGTCTAATATTTACCGTTCACCATTTACCGTGAACCGTATTTTACCATTTCAATTTATTCAATAAACCAACGTCAATGGTTTTGATATTTCTGTAAATCATGACGATAATTGCGAGTCCAACGGCTACTTCTGCTGCGGCAACTGCCATGATGAAAAAGACGAAAATTTGACCTGATGGATCAGATTTATAGGATGAAAATGCGGCTAAAAGTAAATTGACGGCATTGAGCATCAACTCGACCGACATAAATATAATAATCGCATTTCGACGAGTCAATACACCAACGATTCCGATACAAAATAGGGCGGTACTAAACCATATATAATTCTGCAAAGGAACGAGTCGGATAATGTCAGGTATTTGTTGCATGATGTTTGTTTTTTCGTAATAATTGCAAAAATACGGCTTTGCCTTTAAAATTGGAATTTATAAATTACTTATTATTGAATCCTCGTAATTTTATCTCGGTCAATTTGCGTTTGGTATCCATCGGAAAATCACCTTTCATCATCCAATCGTAGTAAGAAGGCTCTTCTTTTAATACTTGAAGGACAGGTTTTCCAGCGTGTTTTCCAAAATTAATTACTTCAATTCCGTCTTTATTGAAAGTCATTCGTTGAGCGAAATCGACTAACTTTGAAGCAGTTATCTCGTGCAAAGCATCCATGTCGTTTTTCACAGGTTCGATTTCTTCTCCATTGGCATTTTTAATTTTTACGCCTTCATAATGTTTTACTTGGGCATTCAAAACCTCCAAAGTGGCAATCGTATCCGCTTCTGCCGAATGAGCATCAATTAATTCTTTATTACAGAAAAACTTATAAGCGGCCGAAAGATTTCGAGGTTCCATCAAATGAAAAATTCTTTGGGCATCAATCAAACGGCGATTTTTTACGTCAAAATCAACGTCATTTCTCAAAAACTCCTCTACCAACATTGGCACATCGAAACGGTTGGAATTGAATCCTGCCAAATCACAACCTTCCAAAAATTGAGCCATTGATTTAGCAATTTGCTTGAAATTAGGCTCATCTGCTACATCTTCGTCATAAATTCCGTGAATGAGCGATGACTCCAAAGGAATGGGGAATCCAGGATTTACTCGGCGAGTTTTCACAGTGACGGTTCCATCAATATTGGCTTTGGCGATACTGATTTCAACAATACGGTCTTTGATCATATTGATTCCCGTAGTTTCTAAATCGAAAACTGCGAGAGGCTTACGGAGTTTTAGCTGATGAGTTAGCATTAAATCTTGTTTGCGGTTGGGAAATTTGATGTAAAATTCCATCAATCGCAAAGTTAGCCAAAATAAATCTGAAACGAGTGAGGGGTTTAAATTCTTCTTTCTAAATTTGGTGGAAAGTTGGGTTGGGGAAGAATGAGAGTTGGCAAATTCCTTTTACGCATATGCGTTTGTGATAGACAAATATAAAACTGTTCAATCAATAAAAATTCTTTATTTTTCTTACCAGTCCGTGGCGAGTGTCCCACTCAATAACTGTTGAAAGTAAAAATATGAGTAATATAATAATAAAAAGATAGTATTCTGCTGTGATGCCGCCAATTGTCGAGACTATGC
>JBBAKY010000107.1:0-12162 GCA_040403295.1 Arcicella sp. | reverse complement strand
CCTTTTAAAACGGATTAGACAGAAATATAACAATACTCAAAAATGAAAAAACTATTAATCTTGCTAATTGGCTTATCTTTTTTTAATACCAACGCCCAAAATAAACCTACATGGAAAGGTAAAAAATGTGCGGTAGTCTTAACGTATGACGATGCCTTAAATGTTCATCTCGATAATGCAATTCCAGTATTGGATTCCTTGAATCTGAAAGGCACGTTTTATTTAACGGCTTCATCACCAGCAGGTTCTGGACGTATTGCAGATTGGCGAAAAATTGCTAAAAATGGTCACGAATTGGGCAATCATACGCTCTATCATCCCTGCGATGCCACTGTGGCGGGCATGAGTTGGGTAAGGCCTGAATATGATTTGAGTAAATATAGTTTAAGAAGAATTCAGGACGAAATCAAAATGTGTAATGCTTATCTGAAAGCCATTGACGGAAAAGATAAACGCACTTTTGCTTTCACTTGCGGTCACAAAAAAGTAATTGAAGGAGAATTTATCCAAACACTCGAAAATGAATTTGTAGCCGCAAGAGCCGTCCGACACGAAATGCACGCAATTGATGAAGTAAAATTAATGGATATTGATTGTTACGGAATAAATGGCGAAACAGGTGACCAATTGATTGAACTGGTCAAGCAAGCACAAGCCTCTGGAAAGTTGTTGGTATTTTTATTCCATGGTGTTGGTGGAGAACATTCTTTAAACGTTTCATTGCCAGCTCATCGTCAACTTCTGAATTATTTAAAACAAAATGAAAAAGACATTTGGGTAGCTCCGATGGTAGAAGTAGCGGAGCATATTAAAGCGGTAAGAAAATAGTAAAAATACCCATCCTAAAAGCATTTAACCAATGAAAAACCGCATACTGATTTTATTTACGTTCGTCTTTGTTCATGCTTCCTTCGCTCAAATGGCAAAAATTGACAGTAGCAAATACCCAAAGATTTCGGTATTTACTACCCAACAAGACCATGATAATATGAAGGCAACTTTGGGTATAAAAACCTTGCGTTCTGGTCCAAGTGGTAATGAATCTGCTCCAAATCATGCCAATTATGATGAAAATATAGCCAATCCATGTCCTCAATTACCCGATATTCTTACCTTAAATAATGGCAAAAAAGTAACAAGTCCTGAAATTTGGCACAGCCAACGCAAACCAGAATTGATGGAAGAATTTGAGAAAAATGTTTACGGACGAATTCCTAAAAATGTTCCAAAAGTAAATTGGACCGTAAAAATTACCGATAGAGAATTTGTAAATCGCATTCCAGTTATTGCCAAAGAATTAGTTGGTCACGTTGATAATTCCGATTATCCATTGATAAATGTGGACATAAAAATGGTGTTGGTTGTCCCTACCAACGTAAAAGGACCCGTACCAGTGCTGATGATGCTTGGTCGACCTGTTTTACCCGCACCCGCTCAGCCATCAAACGAAGATTTGGAAACGATAAATACGGCTTTTAAAGAAATGATGATAAAATCTAATCCTGAAATGAAGGCTATTTTTGATAAATATCCTGCTTTTCAGCCCATTACAAAATTGCCAGCGCCCAACTTTTTTGCTCCACCAAAACCTGACGAAGAACTCACCCCACAAGAGCGATTACTTGCCGCAGGTTGGGGTTATGTAACCATCGACCCATCCAGTATTCAAGCCGATAATGGCGCAGGATTGACTCGTGGAATTATTGGTTTGGTAAATAAAGGGCAACCTCGCAAACCCGAAGATTGGGGTTCGTTGCGAGCATGGGCTTGGGGAGCCGCTCGTGGTTTAGATTATTTAGAAACGGATGCTTTGGTTGATGCTAAAAAAGTAGGTATCGAAGGCGTTTCTCGCTACGGAAAAGCCGCATTGGTAACCTTGGCGTTTGAACCACGTTTTGCTTTGGGTTTGATTGGTTCATCTGGAAAAGGAGGAACTACGCTTCACCGTAGAACTTTTGGTGAAGCAGTTGAGAGTTTAACGGGCGGTGGAGAATACCATTGGATGGCAGGAAATTATTTGAAATATGGTACGGAAGAATCCTCTTTTGGCAAAAAAACGGGTTGCGATATGCTCGTTGATTCTCACGAATTGATTGCGCTTTGTGCGCCACGACTAACGTTTGTGAGTTATGGTATTCCTGAAAAAGGTGATTCAAAATGGCTCGACCAAAAGGGGAGTTATATGGCAACAATTGCTGCAGGTTCGGTTTTTAAGCTATTAGGAACCAAAGATTTAGGCGTTTCTAATGATTATACTACTGAGAAAATGCCTCCGATGCTCACCGATATGCTGGATGGAAATTTGGCATGGCGACAACACGAAGGCGGACACACGGATGCGCCAAATTTCAAATCTTTTATTCCTTGGGCGAGTAAGAATTTAGACTACCAAAAAGTAAATGTACAGTAAATTACCATTTAACCATCCCCAATAAAAATGCAAACTACTCGTAGAGATTTCATTAAAACCACAAGCCTCGGTGCGATTGGTTTAAGCGTTTTTTCTTCTTTTGATTCTTTCGGAAAAGCGGTAATTTCTTTACCAAGAAAAAGCCCAGAATCTCAGGGAGTCGCTTCGGAAGGACTCAGAAAATTCTTGAAAGCAACCCAAGAATCGGGTTTAGAATGGCATAGTTTTATGTTGATTCGTCACGGAAATGTAGTAGCAGAAGGATGGTGGAAACCTTTTGAAGCGGAATATAAACATACGCTTTATTCGCTTTCCAAAAGTTTTACGAGTTCAGCCATTGGTTTTTTGGTAAATGAAGGAAAAATTTCGGTCAATGACCAAGTGATTAAGTTTTTTCCCGATGAAACGCCTTCATCGCCCAGCGAGAATCTTAAAGCGATGAAAATTAAGCATTTACTCACCATGAATACGGGGCATGATACCGATACAATGCCCGTTTTAAGACAATTTGAAAATCAATCTTGGGTAAAATCTTTCCTCGAACATCCTGTTATTCATCAACCAAGTTCCCATTTTTTGTACAACACGGGCGCAACCTATATGTTAGGAGCAATTGTGCATAAAATGACGGGGCAAACGTTGGAAGAATATTTAGAACCTCGTTTGTTTAAACCTTTGGATATTAAAGGCTACGATTGGGAAAAATCCCCGCAAGGCCTCAATACGGCTGGTTTTGGATTAAGGTTAAGTACCGAAGACATTGCCAAATTTGGACAGTTTTATTTGCAAAAAGGCAAATGGAATGGAAAACAATTATTGCCTGAAAGTTGGATAAAAGAAGCAACGGACAAACAAACAGAATCACAATCGGGCGATAATGAGTGGTCGCAGGGATATGGTTATCAGTTTTGGCGTTGCAAACCAGGTTTTTATCGGGGCGATGGTGCTTTTGGTCAATTTTGTATGGTAATGCCCGAACAAGATGCCGTCTTGGTAATGACTTGCGAGAGTTTTAATTTAGGAAAAACGATGGATGTGGCGTATCAGACTATTTTACCTGCTCTTTCCAAGAATTCATTACCAGAAAATTCAACGGAATTAACGTCCTTAAAAAAGGAAATTGCTGCCCTTGCTTTACCCGTTCCAAAGGCAAATAAGACTTCAAAAAATGCGAGTAATTGGAGTGATAAATGGTTTGACTTAGAAAATAACGCTTATAATGTTCCCCAAATTGGCTTTGGCTTTTTTGAAGATGGAGGTGTTTTGAGAATAAAAGAAGGAAATGGATTTCAGAAAATTGCTTTCGGTTGGGAAAATTGGAAAGTAAATAAAAATGGGAATAAAAACTTTTTCCCCGTTGCCAATCGTACGCATATTCAATCAAAAATTGCTGCCACGGGTACTTGGATTGACGACAATACTTTGCAACTTAATTTCAAGTTTGTCGAAACCGTTCACGGAGATAAATTAACCATCACCTTTGATGATAATAAAATAGCGGTTGCTTTTTTAAATAGTGTTTCTGAAAATTCAAAAAATATTCCCGATAAACGTGAGAAGTTAATAGGGGTTTTAAAAGTGTAAAATTATGAAAAATATTATTAGTAAATACCTAATAATCAGTAGTTTACTTATTTTTACTGCTTCTGTCGGTGTTGCACAAATTGATAAAAAGGCAACCAAACAAACAAAAGCACTTTATAAAAATCTGGGAAAGATTGCTCAGTCACAAATCCTTTTTGGGCACCAACACGCCACCGAATACGGACATGGTTGGTATGGCGATACAAACCGTTCGGATGTAAAATCGGTCACGGGTTCGCATCCCGCCGTAATTGGGATTGATTTTAGTGGATTATCGGGCAGACCGAAAGAAGCAATTGAAAAAACGAAGGCAGATTTACGGAAAAACGTGGTGGATACCTACGAGCGTGGAGGCGTGACAACGGTGGCTTGGCATTTTTCAAATCCTGCCTCAAAAGGCGGTTTTTATTGGAAAGATTCTGTTTCTGCTCCCGCCATTTCGATGATAAAAGAAGGGGGTTCGCATCATCAACAATACAAAGAAATTCTGAAAACAATTGGTGAATTTGCACATTCTGTAAAAGCAAAAGATGGGACACTTGCCCCCATGATTTTTAGACCTTTCCATGAGTTTGATGGTGATTGGTTTTGGTGGGGTAAATCACACTGTTCAAAGGAAGATTTTGTGTCGGTATGGCAATTTACAGTTACGTATTTACGGGACAGTTTAGATGTCCATAACTTTATTTATACTTTCTCACCCGATAATAAATTTAATACCGAAGTCGAGTTTTTAGAACGTTATCCAGGCGATAATTTTGTGGATATGGTAGGCATGGATAATTACGGAGACTTTGGCAGAGATGGCAAATATAATCTCGAAAGAGGAGTTAAAAAACTGAAGATAATTTCTGATTATGCCCTAAAAAACAATAAGTTAGCGGCTTTTACGGAAACAGGGTTAGAATCCATTCCAAATACAACTTGGTGGACAGAAACGCTACTAAAAGCCTTGAAATCTGAGAAAATGCAATTGGCTTACGTCTTGGTTTGGCGGAACGATAGTCGTAGTCAAACGCATTTTTATGCGCCTTATCCAGAACAAGTGAGCGTGCCAGATTTTATGAAATTTTATAACGATCCTTATACCGTTTTTGAGAAGGATTTAAAGAAAATTTATAAGCGAAAGTTTTTAGGTTTATTCTAAAAAAAATATATTATTATGGCAAATGAAAGTGATTTCTACCAAGCCTTTCAGAATAATCAATCATGTAAACTAACCTTCCCATTATTAAACAATATTCGATGAAACTAAATTTATATTCTCTGACAATTATGCTTTTTGTAAGCTCAATAGCATTCTCTCAAACTCAAAGCAAAATCGGTATTTTTGACGAAAGAACAGACGTTGGCAATCCCGCAATCTCAGGTAAAGTAACTTACAATCCCACCACCCAAGAATATATCATGGAAGGGTCAGGAGCGAATATGTGGGCAAATACCGATCAATTCAACTTTTTATCTAAGAAAATAAAAGGGGATTTTATCATCAGCGCTACGCTAAAATTTGAAGGTGCTGGAACAAATCCACACCGTAAAATTGGCGTGATTGCTCGCAATACCTTATCAGGAAATTCTGCTTACGTCGATGCCTGTGTACATGGTGATGTTTTGACATCTTTGCAGTACAGAAACACGGAAGGCGCTATTACTGATCAAGTTGTGCTTTCAAGTTTTCATCCAGTGGCAATTGAATTACAAAGAGTTGGTAATGTTTTTACCTTCTCGGCAGCTACAAAAGGTGAAAATTATAAGTCAGTTTCCAAAGAAATTGCATTGAATGAAGAGGTTTTTGCGGGAATATTTATTTGCTCACACGAAGAAAAAGTTTCAGAAAAAGCCATTTTCAGTAACGTCAGAATTACGATTCCTGCCGCCACTGATTTTCGTCCCTATCGTGATTATATCGGAAGTCAGATTGAAATTATGGACGTAAAAACGGGGCTTCGTAAAATTCTATTTACTGCTCCAAATTCGCTACAAGCACCCAATTGGTCAAAAGATGGAAAATATCTGTTTTATAATAATTCCGATGGATTGATGTACAAATACACAATCGCAGACGGAAAAAATGAAGTACTAAATACAGGTTCACAAAAGCAAAATAATAATGATCATGCACTTTCTTTCGATGGTAAACAGTTGGCAATCAGCAATTATCATGGAAATAAACGTATTTCTACGATTTATACTTTGCCAAGTAGTGGTTCAGGCAATCCTGTGCAAATTACCAATCCCGAATTAGGACATTCTTGGTTTCACAGTTGGTCGCCCGATGGAAAACGATTAATTTATATGGGTGAAAGAAATAAACAACAGGATATTTGGGCGATTGATATTGCCACCAAAAAAGAAACTCAATTGACCAATACCCCAACCCTTGATGATGGCCCAGAATACTGCCCCGACGGAAAATTTATTTACTTCAATTCTGTTAGAACAGGAACGATGAAATTATGGAGAATGAAACCAGACGGAAGTAATCAAGAACAAGTTACTTTTGATGAATATAACGATTGGTTTGCTCACTTTTCACCCGATGGCAAACAGATTGTTTATATCTCGTTTCCAAAAGAGATTGAGCCAACCTCTCATCCTTTTTATAAGAAAGTATATTTGAAAATGATGCCCGCCAGTGGTGGAATTCCGCAAACAATTGCTTATGTATATGGCGGACAAGGCACCATGAATACGCCATCGTGGTCGCCAGACGGTAAATATATCGCTTTTGTAAGTAACACTAAATTGGATAAATAAACGCTCTTAATAAGATTTGACCTTTTCCAAATTTTGGAGAATTACATTATCACACAAATGAATCGTTAAAATAACTATTTATTAATCAATTACTAATCTAAAAATAATAATGTTACATTCAAAGTACTTAATAATCATTGCTTTTTTGAGCTATTCAATTTCGGCTAATTGCCAAAACGAAGGCAAAAAGCCCATTTCTCAGCCATTAGTAAAGCACATATATACGGCTGACCCATCGGCTCATGTATTTAACGGAAAAATTTATATTTATCCTTCGCACGACATTGAATCTGGTACCAAAGAAGACGATGAAGGTGGACATTTTGATATGAAAGATTTTCATATTTTGTCGATGGATAAAATCGGTGGAAAAGTTATCGATAATGGCGTAGCGTTGGATATAAAGGATATTCCGTGGGCGGGTCGTCAGCTTTGGGCTCCCGATGCGGCGTATAAAAATGGTACTTATTACCTGTATTTTCCCGTAAAAGATAAGCAAGATGTTTTTAGAATCGGTGTAGCAACGAGCAAAAAACCATCGGGACCGTTCAAGCCCGAAGCAACACCAATAAAAGGCAGTTACAGCATCGATCCTGCGGTTTTCAAAGATACTGACGGAAGTTATTATATGTATTTTGGGGGAATCTGGGGCGGACAATTACAACGCTGGAAAGACAATACGTATCTTGGTAAAACCGAAAATCCTAAAAAAGGAGAAATTGCTCGTTTACCAAGAATGGCAAAATTATCTGCCGATATGAAAAATTTTGTTGGAGACGTGAAAGAAATTAAAATTTTGGATGAAAAAGGAAATCTTTTCATAGAAGACAATAATGATAAACGCTTTTTTGAAGCTTCTTGGATGCATAAATACAAAGGGAAATATTACTTCTCATACTCTACGGGCGATACGCACAATATTTGTTATGCCATTGGTAACAGTCCATCTGGGCCATTTACGTACAAAGGAATTGTGTTGAAACCCGTGCAAGGTTGGACCAATCACCACTCAATTGTTGAGCAAAATGGAAAATGGTATTTGTTTTATCATGATGTACAATTATCAGGAAAAACTCACCTCAGAAACGTAAAAGTAACGGAGTTGAAATATAATCCAGATGGCACAATTCAGACCATTGAAGCATATAAATAAGTTTAAATAGTTCCAATATTAATGCTAATACCTTAAAAATGAAAAAACTGCCAATTTTGTTAATCATTATCCTATTTTCATTTTCCGACGTTTTTTCTCAAACCGATGCAGGTTTGAAAGACTATTATAAGGATTATTTTCCGCTTGGCGTGGCGGTCAATCCACGAATGATGGATGTAGGAAAAGAATCGAGCCTAATTTTGGCACACTTCAACAGCATGACACCCGAAAATGCGATGAAAATGGGACCAATTCATCCCGAAGAAAATAGGTATAATTGGGAGCCAGCTGATAAAATAGCCAATTTTGCGGTGAAAAATGGACTAAAATTACGGGGCCATACTTTATGTTGGCATAACCAAACACCCAACTGGTTTTTTACAGATTCATCGGGGAAAATGGTGAGTAAAGAAGTGCTTTTGGCTCGCTTGAAACGCCATATTAACGACGTGGTGAGTCGCTATAAAGGTAAAATATACGCTTGGGATGTAGTCAACGAAGCTGTACCCGATGGCGGTACTGATGTGTATAGAAAATCAAAATTTTTAGAAATTATTGGTGAAGAATACATACAACGTGCTTTTGAATACGCCCACGAAGCCGACCCAAATGCCAAATTATTTTATAACGATTATAACACAGAAGATAAAGTAAAAAGAGATAAGATATACCTGATTGTCAAGGGGTTGGTTGATAAAGGAGTGCCAATTCATGGCGTTGGTTTGCAAGCTCATTGGTCATTATTCGAACCTACTTCACAAGAATTAGAGGAATCAATTACCAAATTTGCGAGCTTGGGATTATCCGTTCAAATTACGGAATTAGATGTTTCTGTACATCCCAAACAACACGAGCGTTCCAATGAAGCATTTAAAGGCGTAAGTGTTTTTACCCCAGAAATGGACGAAAAGCAAGCACAGCATTACAAAATGTTATTTGAAGTTTTTAGAAAATATAAAAATAATATTTCAGGCATCACATTTTGGAATTTATCGGATAATTATTCTTGGTTAGATAATTTCCCTATCCGTGGAAGAAAAGATTACCCCTTACTTTTTGACCAAAACAATCAACCGAAAAAGGCTTTTTTTGAAGTGATAAAATTCTAAATAATAACACAAAATATAAACTCTCTTATGATGAATCGTTATCTTTTATTTTCTTTAATATTCTTACTTTTCCACCAATCTGATGCTCAAACTGGCGTATTAAAGCAGATAAAAGTAAAAGGTAATAATTTTGTTACTTCTGATGATAAAGTATTTATTTTCAGAGGTTTAAATACCAGTGACCCTGATAATCTCATGAAAAATGAGCATTGGAATAAGGCTTATTTTCAGGAAATGAAAAACTGGGGAGCAAACATCGTTCGATTCCCAATTCATCCCACTGCATGGCGAAGACAAGGAAGAGACAAGTACCTCAAAATGTTGGATGAGGGCGTAAACTGGGCAACAGAGTTAGGGATTTACGTAATTATTGATTGGCATAGTATCGGCAATTTGCGAACAGAAATGTACCAATCTGATATGTATGAAACTACTCAAAAAGAATCATTTGAGTTTTGGCGAACCATGGCAAAGCATTACAAAGGCAATAATACGGTGGCATTTTTTGAATTATTCAATGAACCAACCACGTATAATGGACAATTAGGCACTTGTTCGTGGGCAGATTGGAAGCAATTGAATGAAGAAATGATTGGGATTATCAGAGCAAACGGAAGTACTACCATTCCATTGGTAGCGGGTTTTAATTGGGCTTATGATTTAACAGAAGTAGCCACTAATCCCATCAATGCAGAAGGAATTGGTTATGTTTCGCATCCATATCCCATGAAAAGAAATAAACCGTGGGAGGCGCAATGGACAAAAGATTGGGGATTTGTTAAAGAAAAATATCCATTGATTTTGACAGAAATTGGTTTCAGTGGACCTGAAGAAGCAGGGGCGCATATTCCCGTAATTAGTGATGAAACTTACGGTGATGCAATCACAAAATATTGTGATGAAAAACAAATCTCATGGGTGGCTTGGGTTTTTGACCCTCAATGGGCTCCCCGTTTATTTTCCGATTGGAATTATACGCCAACTCGTCATGGAAAATACTTCAAAAAAGCATTGACTGACAGAGTGAAATTATCGGAATAGAAAATGATTCAAATTTTAAAAATGGTATTCTTAGCGCAAATTAATTGCGTTGATAATACCATTTTTATTTGGAAGGATTTTGACATTCATGAATAATAAATCCACGGAGATGTTTTTTTACATGCTCAAAAGAATATTGTTGGAGGTAAGGTTAGTAAGTTCTATGTAGAAATGAGGATGATAAAAAATGTATTCACTCTTCATAAATGATTTTTACTGTCCCCATTTACTTACCCATAAAATAAAAAACCCCTCATACGTTGCGTATGAGGGGTTTTTTGTGGTAAAAGGCGGACTCGAACCGCCGACACACGGATTTTCAGTCCGATGCTCTACCAACTGAGCTATTTCACCATTTACTTTTTTGGTACTCCCCAATGTGTCATTTGGGACTGCAAAGGTAGGAAAAATTTTTACTTCTCCAAAACCTGTAGTGAAAAAAAATTAAAAAAAAATAAATGGTATGCTTGCATAACATTTATTCGACAACAATCTTTGTATCATTTAGTTTTATCTGTAAATTGTGAAAGTTTCGATGTTGAGTTGTCAATGTTTGATATTCGTTATTCAATTTTAGGTTAGCGAATATCAAAAATAAAACTCCGAACCTCGAAAAACCGAACATCAAACATCGAACAACAAACCGAGCGACAGTCGCATCGAGTTCCCAACATCGAAAAACGAAAATAAAACATCGAATAAAAATATGCAAATCCTTCAACAAATTCTATTCGTATTAGCACTGGGTGGTGCAACATTATTAATTGCCAAGCGTGTTGGAATTATTAAAAAATCAATTCAATTGGGGCGTGCCGAAGACCGTTATGATAATCCCTCTCAACGTTGGGCAACGATGTTTAGAATTGCTCTTGGACAAAAAAAGATGTTCGACAAACCAGTGGTGGGTATTATGCACTTTGTAATTTATGCAGGATTTATTTTGATTAATGTGGAAGTCTTAGAAATCATCTTGGATGGTATCTTAGGAACGCACCGACTTTTCTCTCCTGTTTTGGGCGATTTTTATCGCTATTTAATTAACTTCTTTGAATTCTTAGCATTCGGCGTTTTAGTGGTTTGTGTGATTTTCTTAATTCGTAGAAATATCACCAAAGTTAAAAGATTACAACCAACTCGCCACCGTGAATTGAACGGTTTTCCTATAATTGATGCCAATACGATTCTTTTGGCAGAAATTATTTTAATGACAGCACTTCTAACGATGAATGCCGCCGATAGCGTACTACAAGAGCGTGGCAACGAACATTATCATGAAGTTGGTACATTTGCTTTCTCAGGATTTTTGAAGCCCTTATTTGCTTCTTTTTCAGATACTGCCTTGGTTGTCTACGAACGAGTGGCTTGGTGGTTACATATTTTGGGTATTTTGGCTTTCGGGTTGTATGTTACTTATTCAAAACATCTTCATATTTTCTTAGCATTTCCGAATACGTATTTCTCAAATCTTGAACCAAAAGGTGAAATGCCAAATATGCCTGACGTAACCAAAGAAGTTCAAATTATGTTGGGATTGACGCAACCCGATGCCAACGCACCCACAGAAATTGCTCGTTTTGGCGCAAAAGACGTGAAGGATTTGACTTGGAAAAACCTCATGGATGCCTACTCATGTACGGAGTGTGGGCGTTGTACCGATGCCTGTCCTGCCAATATGACTGGGAAAAAACTTTCTCCAAGAAAAATCATGATGGATACTCGTGACCGTTTGGAAATTGTGGGAGCAAACATGGCTGCCAATGGAGGAAATTTTGTGGACGATGGCAAATCTCTCTACGGCGACCATATTTCTGCCGAAGAACTCCGTGCTTGTACGACTTGTAACGCCTGTGTGCAGGAATGCCCCATCAATATTTCGCCTTTAGATATTATTTTACAAATGCGTCGCTACCAAATTATGGAAGAATCTGATGCTCCAGCCTCTTGGAATGCGATGTTCTCGAACTTGGAAAATAATCAAGCTCCTTGGAAATTCTCACAAGGGGATAGATTTAATTGGGCGGAGGGAGTTAAATAGTTTAAACATAAAATCAACAAAAACCACCCAAATGAAAACATTCTCAATCATCATAATTGCTTTATTGAGTTTC
>JBBAKY010000106.1:0-12263 GCA_040403295.1 Arcicella sp. | reverse complement strand
TTAGTCATAAAATTTATGCCAAGGTCGCTTTTTTCTGTTCGGTAATTTGGGTCAGATTCTTTCCAAAGTGGTGTATGCTGAAAAGACGTATATTCGTGATGACCAATCAAATATTTGATACTGGCATGCTTCTTTTTCAAATATTTCA
Organism: Arcicella sp.; assembly: GCA_040403295.1. Taxonomy (GTDB): domain Bacteria; phylum Bacteroidota; class Bacteroidia; order Cytophagales; family Spirosomataceae; genus Arcicella. The sequence goes on along the minus strand of JBBAKY010000106.1, from coordinate 12,115 downwards.
CAATCCAAATATTGGCTTGCAACTGTGCTTCGGTTAGAGGAAATTTATTGCCATCTCCCACGTTTTCAATACCCAAAGTACACCAATTGAGTTCAATGACATGGCGAGCCATAAGATTTTCTGGCATCAATCGGTAAATTGTACCGTCTCTGTCAACTAAAAAATGAACCGAAACATTTAGTGGACTTAACCCTTTTAATTCTTTCCGAAATGAGGGCAACATGACGGGATTAAAAGCATTGAACGAACCTTCGAGCGTGGGAATTTCCGTCCAATGAGCCACAATCATTTTTGGCGCAATGATGGGTTCAGGCTGTTCTAAGCCATATCTTACTTTGAGATATGGCAAAGACAGTGTTTTTCTCGTAGAATCATAAATGATAGGTCGGTCAATAATTTTTTGAGCTAATCCTTTGAAAGTCAAAGAGAAAAGCATGACAAAAAGCGATAATTTTCTCATTTTGGGGTAGTTTTTCGATGACGGAGATGAATGAAATCTATAACAATTTACTAAAAAATTCTTACCTTTATTTCTTTCCAGAAACAAAAAGGAAAACAAGCAACATGAATTCTGTATTAAGAAAACTTCTCTCCATGACTGATGTCTTTGGGTTCTTTGAACGAGATCCATTTGGCAACTCTATGCTTTTAAAGAGAGTCATCGTGATGATTTTAGGAGTAATAACTCATACCCGTTTGCGAGGCGTAAATAAAACGCAAATTAGTGGAACGGAGCATTTGGAAGGATTACCACGAACGGGCGTATTATTTTTATCCAATCACCAGACTTATTTTATGGATGTGATTGCGCTGTATCATATTTTCTTTAGCGTAAAATGGGGTTTTAGAAATTCCGTTAATTTTCCAATTTATCTGTTAGCCCCTCGTTCGAGAGTATTTTATGTGGCGGCTTCTGAAACGATGAAAGAAGGTGGTTTTTTGCCGAGGGTTTTCTCGCAAGCAGGCGCAATTTTAGTGAATCGTTCATGGCGAGCCGAGGGTAAAGATGTAAAACGTACGGTGGATACTTCGGCGGATGATAAAGTAGGGAAAGGACTTTCTTATGGTTGGGTGGTAAGTTTTCCACAAGGAACTACCACGCCTTACGCACCTTTACGCAAGGGAACGGCACATTTGATAAAAGCACATAATCCGATTGTGGTACCCGTAGTAATTAACGGTTTCAGAAGAGCGTTTGATAAAAAAGGCTTACGATTTAGAAAAATAAACACAACGCTTACCGTAAATTTTAAAGAGCCAATCCGCTTCGACCCTGAAATGTCGGTGGAGGAAATTTTAGAAATTTTAAGAGATAGAATTGAACAAAATATTCCAGTCGAAAAATTGACTTGGAAACGTGAAGTTTAGGTTTTAGGGGTTGGGTTTTAGGGGTTAGATTTGGACGCTCGCTATCTTATCCAGATGAAATACTAAAACCTAATCCCCAAAAACTAAAACCTAATAAAAATGCTTTATAAAACCCGTGGCATAGTTATTAATTACATTCGTTATCGAGAAACTTCGGTAATTGTGAAAATCTATACCGAAGAATTTGGGATTCAGACTTATATTGAAAATGGTGTTAGAAGTGCCAAATCAAAGAATAAAATCGCTTTATTTCAACCACTTACGCTTTTAGATTTAGTTATTTATCACAAAGATGGAAAAGGCATTCAGCGGATTTCTGAGATAAAATGCAATGCCCCGTTTCAGACCATTCCTTTCGATATTCATAAATCTTCGATTGCTTTATTTATTACTGAAATTCTGTCGAAATCATTGCAAGAAGAAAATGGAAATACGCCTCTTTTTCATTTCATAAATAACTCCATTCTTTGGCTTGATGGCGTTACGGAAAACTACGAAAACTTTCACTTACAATTTCTCTTAGAATTTGGAACGTATTTAGGTTTTTCACCTGAAAATGCCCACGAAATTTCGCATGAATTAAGTATTCATAATTTGCCAACATTAACAAAAGTGCTTGAAAATCAATTAGATGTGTTAATGAATACGCAATACGATAAAGCACCAAAGATTGACCGATTTTCCAGAAATCAGTTATTGGATTCAATCATTTTGTTTTATCGTTTGCATGTGGATACGCTGACGGAAGTGAAATCGTTGGCGGTTTTGCATGAGGTGATGCGGGGGTGAGAGAGTTAAAGGTCAGCATCTTTAACCATTTTAACAAGAATATTCTTTTTCATAGTTGAATCTTCCGATTTATCATAAATCGTCAAAAGTGTAATGTCTGTATCTTCGTTATTTTCAGTAATAATGTAGTTGATAATTCTGAAACCTCCACTTTTACCTTTCCCTTTACTTTTTGAAGCTAAACGAACCTTATACAAGCCCGCACCTAATGATTCTCCTTGAAAAGGGGTGTCGTTTAGAGATTCCACAAAATCTATTAGTTCGCTTGCAAGAGAGGGGAATTTTTTAACAAACCTCTTTACTCTTGATTCAAAAGGGGCAGAGAACTTTATGCTAATTGCCATTTAGAATCTCTTCAAGGGTTTTTGACTTCTTTTTACCATTTTTGAAGTCTTTGACATTTTCTAAAGCCATTCTAAATTCTTGTAATATTTCAGGTTCAGAATCAGACTGAATGGGTTTTATGGTAACGAAATTTAAACTTTCTAAATAAGTTAGCAAAGCTTTCGATTCCTTGCTGTTATTGAAAGAAATGAAAAAGTCTTTTTTCGATATGGAAGAATTTACAGCTCTCATTTTGTATGATATTGATATATGCAAATATACAGATTTTTAAAAAATAATTTACTTTTTCCCTCCAATCCATCCCATCAGACAAAACCATATCCGAAAATTCGATAATTTCAATTAATGAACTTACTTCTGATATTGAGTAAATATCTGATATAGTGGAGAAGCCATTTTGAATAAGTTGTTGGTTTATAATCTACTTAATCTTTCAATAATACCTTGATTTAATCTTGGATTTATTTCTTCAAGCCACCCATAACTATCTAATATTTCTACATCAATAGCATTCTGCATTTTTTCAACAAACATTTTTGGTATCCAACAAAATAGATAGTTTTCAGTGACGTAAAACCATGTATCAATTGGTGGAATATCTGATTCATCAATAAACCCGTTGCTTTCGGCACATGGCGCACCATCAAGTATAGTTATATCAATTTCAAATCTGATAATTTTACCAAGTTCTGATATGTTTTTATTAGACAAAATACCATCTTGTCTTAGCTGTAACGCTGAATCTAAAACCAAGGTATAATCAAAATATAATTCAGGTGTTGCAGGCCAATCGAATTGGGTGGAATCAAACGTATAGAGGGGCACTCCATCATAGTCTGGATTAGTAGTTCGTAAAACTTTTGAATAATTTATCTCTGAATTATCCTTTATATTTTTAATAATTTCTTCCGTCCAAATAATGGTCTTTTGTAAATTTGAATAGAAATCAATGGGTAAATCTTTGTCAAAATCTATGTTATTTTTATAAGTAAAAGGTCTCCAATCTGGTTTGGGTTTATTAGACTTACTTTTTCCACAAAGAAATTCATAAAGGCTTTTCATAATTTTTATTCGTTTGATTAAATATCTCAAGCTATATCTTCCGCTTCAACTCAAAATGTTTACCCAAATACAAACGTCTAACTTGTTCATCGTCAGCGAGTTCTTGGGGCGTTCCTGCTTTTAGAATTTTGCCTTCAAAGAGTAAGTAGGCACGATCGGTGATGGAAAGGGTTTCGTCAACGTTGTGGTCGGTAATCAAGATTCCGATGTTGCGGTATTTGAGTTTTGCTACGATGCCTTGAATTTCTTCTACGGCAATTGGGTCAACGCCCGCAAAGGGTTCATCCAATAAAATAAACTTCGGGTCAACCGCCAAAGCACGGGCAATTTCAGTACGACGGCGTTCACCTCCCGACAAGACCTGTCCCAAATTTTTACGAACGTGCGTCAATGAAAATTCCTCCAAAAGTGATTCGGTTTTTTCCTTTTGCTCTTTCTTTGAGAGTTTAGTCATTTCCAAAACCGCCAAAATATTTTCCTCAACCGTTAAAGCCCTAAAAATAGAAGCTTCTTGAGCCAAATAACCAATGCCAAGTCTCGCACGCTTGTACATCGGCAAGTCAGTAACGTCCAAATCATCCAAATAAACTTTGCCAGAATTGGGTTTCACTAAGCCCGTAGCCATGTAGAAAGAAGTGGTTTTTCCCGCACCATTTGGCCCCAAAAGTCCCACAATTTCGCCTTGTGCCACTTGATAGCTAACGTTATCATTAACAATGCGTTGTCCGTATTTTTTAACTAAATTTTCGGTTCTTAGTATCATTTTTTAAATCTTTATATCCTTCAACATCAACTGAAAACTCCTTTTCCCTTGCCATTCATTAATTTCAATGGTGTAACAAATGGAGAATGGTTTTCCTTTAGATAATTCTTCGTAAAACTCCTCCACCATGCCAAAACCTACGCAGGTAAAAGCCGCTGAATCCTCTTGAAACACGTTGATTTTCAAGTGTTTCTCTTTCATTTTTATCGGTACGCCGTGCAGTTTTACATTTTCAGAAACAAAAACAGGTGTCATATTTTGTGGCCCGAAAGGTGACATTTGGGTCATGATTCTGTGAAATTTATCGGTAATCTGAGCTAATGGTAAATTCATATCCACCGAAATCATGGGTAGAATTTGTTCAGGTAAAATTTTACGAGCAACCACTTCTTCAAATTTACGTCTAAAATTCTCTATCTCGCTGATTTCTAAGGTTAAACCCGCCGCAAAAGTGTGTCCGCCAAACTGAATTAGGTGTTCTTCACATTCTTCGATGGCTTCATAAACGTCAAATCCAGGCACAGAACGAGCCGAACCCGCAGCGTGTCCTTGGGATTCGGTGAGAATAATGGTAGGGCGGTGATATTTTTCAATGCAACGACTCGCCACAATGCCAATTACACCTTTATTCCAATCCTTTTTGAAAAGTACGGTACTTTTGGCATTTTGGAGAATTTCATTGCCTTCAATCATCGCCAAAACTTCTTCGGTAATACTTGAATCCAAGCCTTTTCGGTCGGTATTATGTTTACTAATAATTTTCGCAAAATCAAATGCAGTATCCTCATTATCAGATAATAACAAATTAACGGCATCGTAAGCGTGCTTAATTCTACCCGCCGCATTGATGCGTGGTCCAAGTCCAAAAACGATTTTTGTAATGTCCATTTTACCTTCCAAACCTGCCGATGACATCAAGGCTTTTAAGCCTGTTCTCGGATTGGTATTCAATTGTTGCAAACCAAAATACGCCATCGTGCGATTTTCACCCACGATGGGAACAATGTCGCAAGAAATAGACGTAACTACCAAATCGAGATAAGGCAAAAGCAGTTCTTCGGAAATGCCTTGATTGGTGCAAAAAGCCTGTAACAGTTTGAAACCCACGCCACAACCCGTCAATTCATCGAAAGGATAAGTACAATCTGAACGTTTTGGGTCAAGTACTGCCACGGCATCGGGGAGGTCGTTATCGTCTGGGCGATGGTGGTCACAAATAATAAAATCTACGTTATGAGCCTTTGCCCAAGCCACTTTATCTTTCGATTTTATACCACAGTCCAAGCTCACAATCAAGCCAAAACCATTATCCGCCGCATATTCAACGCCTTTTTGTGAAACGCCGTAGCCTTCGGTGTAGCGGTCAGGAATGTAAAATTCTAAAGGACAATCTTCTCTATTTTGGAAAATATGCGTTTTTAAAAAACCATAAAATGTAGCTACAGAGGTAGTTCCATCGACATCGTAATCGCCGTAAACCAAGATTTTTTCGCTTTTAAAAATGGCTTCTTCCAAACGAGCAACGGCTTTATCCATGTCTTTCATCAAGTATGGGTCGTGCAATTGAGAAAGCGCAGGGCGGAAAAAATCTTTGGCTTCGTCGAAACTCGTAATCTGACGTTGAGCCAAAAGCGTAGCAATTTCAGTCGAAACATTCAGTTTTTCGACCAATAAATCAACCTGTTCTTGCGGAGGAACGGGTTTGTAAATCCAACGTTTTTCTGTCATGCAACAAAGTTAAAACCTTGATGCATAGGATTGATATGTTTGTGGGGAAATTAAGAAGATTTAAGGGGATTCTCAAAAACTCATTCGTAAACCCAAGCCCAAACCTTCCTGACTTGGTTTTATATCAAAGGCTGTTTTGGGTTTGGAAATGAGTTCGTTGTAGCGTTTATTGGCTTTGCGGAGATTAGCATAGCTATAAATTCGTAATAATGCTGACGCAAGCGTAACTACTCCGCCAATTATCATTAATTGGTGTCCATCTTTAATGTATGAACCTGAATCTTGCACTAATCCGAGGGTGTAAAGTGGTGTAATTATTTTCATAATTCCTGCAGCAAATACCATAGACCCAATACCGTATCCTGCAAAAAAGAATGGTCTTGTATTTCTATGTATTTGATAACCAGACAAAACTGTACTATCTCTCAATTGTTCATAATATTGTTTGAAAGGTTTATTTGAATAATACTTTTGATTTCCGATGATATAATTGTTGCAGCTCGCTCCCATCTGCCAAGCTCCAGTATATATTCCAATAATTAATAGGGAAGTATTTTTTTCAATTTTAATGGTTGGAAATGAATCCAAACGACTGGAAATTTTCAAAGAATCTTGTGCTTTGATTTTTGAAAATGAAATAAGAATAAGAAGTGATAAAAGTAGAGCATTTTTCATGTAAAGTATAGTTTAAAATATCCTCTACAAATATAATATGAATGGCTGTCATTGCGAACGTAGTGAAGTAATCTTTTGGATTGACGAGAGAGTATTTGAGTATTTAAGTACAATATCAACAATCTGTTAGAATGATGAAATGGAGTTTGAAATCCCTTTCATCATTCTAACAGATTGCTTCACTGCGTTCGCAATGACAGTTCTTAGCGTTTTAAACAAACCCCAAACCCTCAAACCTTTTGCCCAAAACCGCCACCGAATCCGTCTGTAACCACTTATCTAAAACAGTAGCATAAATATCTCTGAAATCAACTTTATATTTTAAATCCCCTTCGTCAAGATTCTGTAAATCAGGGGTTTGTATGAGATTTGAATCGGTTTTTAACTTCCCTCCCATCAGAAATACATTGTTTGCAGTGCCGTGGTCGGTGCCGTTTGAGCCGTTTTGTTTTACCCTTCTGCCAAATTCTGAAAACGTCATCACCATCACATCTTCCGTGCGTCCATTGGCTTTTAAGTCGTCGATAAAAACACGCATGGCTTCGGCGTATTGTTTCAATAAACGTTCTTGCTGATTTACCTGATTGACGTGCGTATCAAAACTCCCGTGCGATACGTAATACACCTGCGTCTGCACGCCTGAGTTGATTAATTCTGAAATGGTTTTCATTCTTTTTCCCAAATCCGTTTGTGGATAAGTGGCTTTTGACTGATAAACCTTCGATTTTTCGTAAATATAATCCGCTGAAGAAATGGTTTCGGAAAGCGTTTTGTAGAGATAATTTACGTTATCAAATTCTTCGTGATTGACTTTGGCGAGTTTTTTGAGAAATGGGTTTTTCGTTTGTCGGTATAATTGAGCGGGATTTTGCACCGCCATTCCTTTCACTTTTGAGCCTTTTAGTGCTAAACTCAACGAATCATCGACTTCAATGGCGGCATAAGGTTCGCATTTCCCAGAACATTGAGCGTCTAAATATCTTCCCAACCAACCACTTTTTAAATATTCGCTTGAAGAACTACCCGTTTGCCAAATATCCATCGAACGAAAATGCGAACGGTCGGGATTGGGGTAGCCTACATTGTTGATAATTTGCATCGAACCATTATCATAAAGCACTCTGATTGCTTCCAAAGCAGGATTTAATCCGATTTCATCATTCAGTTTCAATACTTTATCCGCCTTAATTCCGATGGTTGGACGTTCACGATAATAAATGTCGTTCCGAAAAGGAACGATTGTGTTCAGCCCGTCATTACCTCCCGAAAGTTGAATCATTACTAATATTTTTCCTTGGTTTTGTGCTTGTTTTAAAGCGAAAGCCTGTTGTTCAAACCCTTTTAAGAAATTGGGAATCAACATGGTACCTACCGTAGCAAGGGCTGATTTTCGGATAAATTCACGTCTTGATGTCATGTTATGATGCGTTTTATTTCATTAAATATCACTTTGACGTGGAGAACAAGGAAAGGTTTAATGTTTTTGTTTTTGCTATCAAGGTACGAAGTTTTGTTATCTTCTTCGTGCCTTGGTGGCAAAAGTGAATATTAAAACAAATTCCAACGAACCCCTAAAAAGCCTCGAATCCCTTGCATAGGAGCATAATTATAGTCGGAATTGAAATAATATCCACGTGGTAAAACCCCCAACGATGAATCTTTAATTTGCTCAGGAAGAAGGTCTTTTTTCTGATAAACAATTTTGTGGTCGGGAAAGAAATCAAACAAATTTTTAACGCCTAAATACACCTGTAAACCATTGTTGAATCGCCTCGAAATTTGCAAATTAGTAATGTTGAAAATTGGTGATTTTGCGGGACGAATATCATCCGTAATTAAAGGTAAATCCATCGAACCATAGATAATTCCAGTCAAATCAAGCATAATTTGGGACTTAGGATGTGTATAAGAAATGGCGTAATTAGTGGTAAAAATCGGCGTTTGTTTTTGTCGTATTTTTATGTCGTTTTCAATTCTATAAATATCGGTGTACGTCCCTCCTATCATCAATTTTATGCCATTCGTGAAATTGGCATCCATGTTCAAACTGACTCCTTTTAATTCACCGTAGCCCTTCAAATTATCAAAAATCACTTTGCTGGGGTTAGTATCATAATCTGCCACCACTTTATTGGTAAAATAAGTGTAAAAAATACTACCATCTATCGAAACAAATCCGCTGTTGTGCGTAATCGTTTTCTGATAATTAAGGTTGGTATTCCACGATTTTTCGGGATTTAGATTAGAGCGAATTTCCACTTTTCTCGCTCCCGAATAAACCGTTTCATCCTCCGAAAACAAATTCACCACTCGATAACCCGTTCCAAAACTCAATCGAAAGATATCCGATTTTGCAGAACTATATTTCCAGTTCATTCTCGGCGAAAGAATATTGCCATGAATAGAGTTGTAATCGTACCGCAAACCAAGCAAAAGAGTATTTCTCTTGCTCAATTTAATTTCGTCTTGGGCAAATATGCCTGGCAAAAAAGTTTTACTCGGTTTATTCAGCGTCGAATCGTTCTCATCTTGGGTCAAAGTATTGTTATCATCATAAAAAGTATAACGCAGCGCCACGCCAAACAGCGCATCGTGATTTTTAGCAATTTTTTTATCCCAAATCAACTGACCAAACGCAATTTCTTGTTTTGCAATGTACGGACGATTGCCGTAAACCGAATTTTGGTCGTGATTGTTGTAGGAAAATTGGAGATTAACTTGTTGATTATCAATAGGTAATTGATAATTTGCAATCATTTCCCAACGCTTTGTATAAATACTTTCACCGTACAGGTTCTTACCGCCTCGGTCTTCTTTTTGCCAATCAAGTTCACCCCCAAAACGGTCTTCATACACGTATCTACCCGCCATTGTAAACGTCCGATTTTGCTTTCTTTGGAATGACCATTTATTAAAAATCGAAATTCTATTTTGTAGCGTTACGTCCGTAAAACCATCATTATTTTTATCAATTCTGTTTTGAAAATTAAAATAATTGGCACTCAACATGGTGTTTGCCGGTCCAATTTTTGCCTTTATTGCTCCGTCTAATGTATATTCTCCGTAAGAAGTTGAATTCAAATCCAATGAAATAAGTGGTGCTTTGATGGGATTTTTGGTAATGACATTAATCAAACCGCCAACCGCTTCTGAACCATAAAGCGTTGAAGCAGGTCCTTTTACGACCTCAATTCGCTCGACCATCGAATTCGGAATTCCTGATAATCCGTACACTGTGGAAAGTGCCGATACGATGGGCATTCCATCAATCGTAATCATGGTATAAGCTCCTTCCATGCCGTTGATGTGAATATCGCCCGTGTTGCAAACGCTACAATTCAACTGCGGTCGCACGCCATTTACCATCGTTAAGGCTTCAAAAAGGCTGGGAGTTGGGTTTTTCTTGAAAAATGTGGGTGTATAAATTTCAATCGGTGTAGATGATAAATTCACGATTGTCTCTTTCATCGTTCCTGTTACTACCACTTCATTCAAAGCCGTTTGGTCGGGTTCAATTTCAAAACTGACCGTAGTTATTTTATCTTTTTGAATTTGAACCGTTCGTTTAGTCGTTCTGAAACCAACGCCAGAGATTTGTACGATTTGTTTGCCTTCTGGAATGTTTTTCAAATAAAATAAGCCATCAATATCCGCTTGTGTGCCAATACTTGCAAGGGCTGGCACAGTAATATTTACAAATTCTGCCGACTTTCCATTACTAATAATTTTACCTTTCAATCCCTGAGAAAACGTTGGTAAAAAATTGAAAATCAATAAATTAGAGCAAAATATGATTCGGAGGTAAGTATTTATTTTCATAAACCTTTATTTTAATTTATATTAATCTTAAATATAATTTAGGGTAACCTAAAAATTAGAACAAATGTATTTATAAAATGTTTGAAATCAAAAAAATATTTCTAATGATTTTGTAAATACCTTTGTCAAAGTCTTTAAAAACTCAATAATCCATTGTAATGAAATACACATTTATTTTTTTTTTCTTATTTATATTCGAAGAAGCCACATTCGGGCAAAACAAAAACTGGTCACTTCATTTTCAGCAAACCGTTATTCCGCAACACAAACTCAAAATAGATGCCCCGTATAGTGGCGATTTTAGCCTTTCGGATACGGCAGAAACGCAAACATCGATAACCACTACCATTTATTTGGGTAGACGCTTATGGAAAGGAGCGGCCATTTTTTATAATCCAGAATTGGCCGGCGGTAGCGGACTTTCACAGGCAAGAGGCATTGCAGGTTTTACCAATGGAGAATGTTTTAGAATCGGAAACCCCACCCCTACTATTTATACCGCCCGTTTATTTTTACGTCAAGATTTTGCTCTTTTGGGTGAAAAAGCGGTTGAGTCAGCCCAAAAAATCAAAGACATTCAAGGAGAAAACCATGCCTATCCCGTTGAACATGAGGATGATGAAGCCAACAGTATTGGTGGAGAAAGACCGGTAAATCGTTTTACTATTGCTTTAGGGAAATTCTCAATTGCCGATTATTTTGATAATAATGCCTACGCCCACGACCCCAGAAGTCAGTTTATGAACTGGGCTTTGATGTCAACGGGTGCGTGGGATTATCCGGCCAATACCCGTGGCTATACGTGGAATGCTGTTTTGGAATACGTCCGAGAACGTTGGGCAATCCGAGCAGGAACTTCTTTAGTGCCAACAACCGCCAATGGACCAGATTTGAATTGGCAATGGAATGGGAATAATTCAAACACATTCGAATTAGAGAAATCTACGGCATTTTTTGGAAAAGGAGGGAAACTCAGAGTCTTAGCATCTTACACAGTAACATATATGGGAAGTTATGCGGAGGCAATTAAACAAACAAATCCAGACGTGACATTAACCCGAAAAAATGGCAGAACAAAGTACGGTTTTGGCATTAATTACGAACAAGAATTATCGGATGAATCGGGGCTATTTTTGAGAGCATCCTGGAATGATGGAAATAACGAAACATGGGCTTTTACTGAAATAGACCATTCTGTGAGCGGAGGATTTGTAAAAGATAATTTATTCGGAAGAAAGCAAGATAGATTCAATATTGGCTTTGTCTTTAACGGAATTTCAGATTTGCACCGTCAGTATTTAGCCAAAGGAGGATACGGCTTTATTATCGGAGATGGGAAATTACCGAACTACGGTTTAGAGACTATTCTTGAAATGAATTATAACATAAAAGTCAATAATTGGTTATCAGTTACGCCTGACTATCAATTAGTTATAAATCCAGCGTACAACCAAGACCGAGGACCGGTTCATACATTTGCGCTGCGAATGCACATCCAGTTTTAGGTGTGAATGTTGAAATTAATTAACTGTCCATATTTTTAACAGACAGTTGATTAATTTCAAC
>JBBAKY010000105.1:0-12302 GCA_040403295.1 Arcicella sp. | reverse complement strand
AACAAATATGAAAAAAGAGGAAAAAAACGGCACTGGACATATTATCCAAAGTTTAATTGTAAACCTATTAATCGCTTCCTCAAAAGGTGTTGCCGCATTTATGACAGGTTCGGGGGCGATGCTTGCCGAGACAATTCACTCATTTTCCGACTGTGCCAATCAGGCTTTGTTACTCGTCGGGGTAAAGCAATCTCAACGTCCTCCAAACAAAAAACATCCTTTAGGATACGGGAGAGTCGTTTATTTCTGGTCGTTCATGGTAGCCATGTTGCTATTTTCAGTCGGTGGAATGTTCTCTATCTACGAAGGAATCCATAAATATAATAATCCTGAACCCGTTGACCATATCGAATGGGGCATTGGAATTTTATTATTTTCATTGGTATTGGAAGGCTATGCCACTTACTCAAATTTAGTAGAATTAAATGTCAGAAGAGGCTCAACTGGTTTATGGCAATACTTAAAAAGTACCAAAGACAGTGATTTAATCGTGATTTTTGGCGAAAATTCAGCCGCAGTTTTCGGATTAGTCTTAGCCATTGCTGCGCTACTTGCTTCGTATTACACAGGCGACGGTCATTATGACGGATTGGGTTCATTTGCCATCGGTGTCGTGTTGATTTTAGTCGCCATATTTTTATCGATAAAAGTAAAATCGCTTTTAATTGGTGAAAGTGCCGACCCTGTGATTAATAATTTAGTCAAAAAACAAGTCGATAAAAACCCTGAAATTTTAGACTTAATTAATTGTATCACGATTCAACAAGGCCCTGGCGAAGTATTAATGTGCTTGAAAATAAAATGCAAGCATGACCTTACAGCCCTGAAAATCAGTAAGTTAATCAATAAATTTGAAGCAGAAATCAGAGAATGTACGCCCGAGGTAAAATGGATTTATATCGAACCAGATTTGCAGGAATGGAAATAATAGGAGCACAGACTTTAGTCTGTGCTCCAAAAACAAATATGAAAACAAGAATATTCTGGCTCAACGATAATCTCGGAATAATGTCTCGACCTTTGGGCGGGGATGATTTAGCGGAAGAAATAGAGAACTGGAAAAAATTGAACGTGGATACCGTCATTAGTTTTTTAACGGATGAGGAAAACGAAGAATTGGACTTGGAATACGAGCGAATGGATTGCCGAAGAGAAGGTTTTGACTTTATAAAATTTCCCATCGAAGACCATCAAGTTCCCGATAGTTACCTTAAAACCAAAGAATTAACAAAAAATATCGTTGATAAAATCAATGAAAATAAAAAAATACTCATGCACTCCCGTGGAGGAACTGGGCGAGTGTCCATTATTTCAGCGAGCGTATTTTCAACCTTATACGGAATATCGGTAAAGCAATCTTTTGAAAATATTTCTAACCTTAGAGGGCTTCGTGTACCAAATTCGGATGAGCAAATTTTGTGGACGGAAGAATTTATGGAAAGGTGTAAAGGTTAACTATTCACTTTTAACAAAAAATCACCCCAAAGTCATTGCGGTTAGGTATTGAGACTTTGGGGCTTTATAAATTTAAAATATTACAACAAATTAGCAGTCAATGTAATATCAGCTTTTAGCAATTTTGATACTGGACAAACTTCCTTCGCTTTGGTAGCAGTTGCTTGAAATTGCTCATTCGTAATGTTCGGAATCGTTGCGGTTAAATCCAATTGAATCGCTGTAATTGTTCCGTCTTCAAAAGTAACTTTTACATTTGTATCAATATTATCAGCGGTGAAACCTGCTTCGTTCAACAAAAAGCTAAATTGCATCGAAAAACAACCTGCGTGAGCCGCTCCAATCAATTCTTCTGGGTTTGTGCCAACGCCATCGGCAAAACGTGTTTTGAATGATAATTGCGCTTTATCTAAGGTTGTACTTGCCGTAGAAACTGTTCCTACGCCTTCCATTCCCGTTCCTTTCCAATTCGCTGAGGCTTGTCTTGTAAATTTCATTGTCTTTGTGTTTAAATATTAATGTTTAATGATGATACAAATTTCCTAATCAAATATTACTAAAACTTTAACCCAAGTTAAAATCGTCAAAAATTATTTTTTATCCGAAATTCTTTTTCTAATTCTACTCAGCGAAGGCCCTTGAATGCCCAAATACGAAGATATATGATAGAGGGGAATGGCATTCATGATGTCGGGATGCTGTAATACTAAGTCCAAATAACGCTGTTCTGGTGTGAGGAAGAGTAAACTTTCTGTTCTCAAAAGAGCAAATGTAGAAGCTTGTTCGGCGATTAATCTGCCCAAATGTTCCCACTCGTGAGACTGTTTGTAGAGTTTTGTTAAATTATCAATGTGAATATAAATAACCTTAGAATTAACCATTGATTGGGTATAGAAATGACAAGGAACTTGATTAATAAAACTCGCATACGACACCACAATTTGGTTGTTGGTATAAAAAAAAACGTTCTTTTCTTCGCCCGTTTTTTCATCCAATTGATAGGTTCTAAAAACGCCTTCAATCACAAATCCTAAGTGTTTACAAACTTGGCGATAATCATTATAAAATTCTCCTTTTTTGTATTCTTTTACTTGCCAATATTCTTCTGATAATTTAAAAGTTTCAGCCTCAATACCAGCTAATTTATTTAAACTAATCTTCAAAAAGTCAATATCATTCATCATTTTTTAAGAAGGTTTTAAGGTAATAGTGCAAATAAATTTGCGTTTTTTGAAATCAATAAATCAAGCATTAAATTTAGAAAGAAAATCATTCAAACGAATGATGTCTAATCAAAAAATCAATATTTTACTTTAATTTTGATAAATCCAAATTCCAGTAAATCAAATTGAATAAAGAAGCCCTCATAAAAGCCGCCAATTTTTGTGCCTATCAAGAACGTACCCACAAAGAAGTTCGACAAAGACTCGCTGAATTAGAGGTTATTGGCGATGAATCAGAAGCAATCATTACGTGGTTAATCGAAAATAATTATCTCAACGAAGAACGTTTTGCCAGAATATTTGCGGGCAGTAAATTCCGACAAAAAAAGTGGGGCAGAATCAAAATTCGCCAAGAATTAAAAATGCGTGGCGTATCCGATTACTGTTTAAAAGCAGGCATGAGCGAAATTGACGGTGAAGATTATATGATTACTTTGCAAGAAATTATCGAAAAAAAATCACGGGATATTAAAGACAGCAACAAATTAATTATCAAACAAAAATTAGTAAAATTTGCCCTCAGTAGAGGTTTTGAGAATGATTTGGTGTTTGATGTAGTGGGGAAATTTTTGAGATAATTTGCCAAAATAAACTTTTCAAATTACCTTTGGGAAATGAAAAATTACAACAACACATATTCAACTTATTATTACTACTACGGTCAGTAATAGTCGGGTGTGTTCAAACAGAAATAAAGAACTAATTATACACAAGCCGACTCTGAAAAGGGTTGGCTTTTTTATGTAGCAATGAGCTTTAAGCAATGAGCATTGAGTTGTAAAATCTACGAACTCTTTCTTCAAGGCTCAAAGCTCAAAGCTCAAAGCTCAAAATGACAATAACTCCCGCTTCCCGCATGAATTTGGTGCAAGAATATTACTTCTCGACCAAGTTAAAACAAATTGCCGAAATGAGAAATTCGGGTATTGATGTCTTGAATTTAGGCATCGGTAGCCCCGACCTTCCACCGTCTGCTAACACCATTGAGGCCTTGGCAAATTCGGCTCAAAATCCTAAAAATCATGCTTATCAAAGTTATGTGGGGATCCCTGCTTTACGGGAAGCAATGGCAGGATTTTACCAAAATGCTTACGGAGTTAAACTCAATCCTGTTGATGAGATATTGCCTCTGATTGGCTCAAAAGAGGGAGTCATGCACATTTCAATGGCCTATTTAGAAGCGGGCGACGAAGTTTTAGTACCCAATCCAGGCTACCCAACTTATCGGGCAGCCTCACTTTTGACGGGTGCAACAGTCGTAGATTATGACCTTTCGGAAGCCAATGGTTGGTTGCCAGATTTGAAGGAATTAGCCAAAAAAGATTTGTCGAAAGTGAAACTCATGTGGGTAAATTATCCCCACATGCCAACGGGTGCAAAAGCTACAAAAGGCTTTTTTGAAGAACTTAGAGACTTTGCTTTGGCTCATCAGATTTTAATCGTCAATGATAATCCATATAGTTTTATTCTGAACGATGATCCACAAAGCATTTTGTCAATTGAAGGCATGAAAGAAGTGGCGATGGAGTTGAATTCCCTCTCAAAATCGCACAATATGGCGGGTTGGAGAATTGGCATGTTGGCGGGAAAAGCAGCATTTATAAATCCTGTTTTACGCTTTAAATCAAACATGGATTCGGGAATGTTTTTACCTTTACAAATGGCGGCGGTTACAGCTTTAAAAAATGATAAATCTTGGTTTGATGAACTAAACAAAACCTATCGAACTCGTCAGCAAAAAGCTTTTGAAATGATGCAATTACTTGATTGTCAATACGATAAAAATCAATCAGGCATGTTTGTGTGGGCAAAAATTCCAGCAAAATATGCAACGGGCTACGAGTTATCGGATGAAATTTTGGAAAAAGCGGCGGTGTTTATTACGCCAGGTGGAATTTTTGGAACCGCTGGCGATGGCTATATTCGTACTTCGCTGTGTGCTGAAATTTCAGTTTTTGAAGAATCAATTATGAGGATTCGGAAGGCTTTGGGAATTTGTTAAATTTAGAACTATAAATTAGACCACGGATTCTACGGATTTGACAGATTTACACAGATAATATATTAAAAAAATCCGTGTAAATCCGCATTATCCGTACAATCCGTGGTCTAACCTATTTCTTCGAAACCTCTTTAATATGATACTCTTGAATCAAAGCAGGGTTTTCGGGAGAAAGCGTAAAACTTACTTCAATATTTCCTTTTTCTCCTTCCAAAACAAAAGCTCCACGAAGATTATTTTCTGGAACAATCTCATTGATTTTCAATATTTTACCCGCTTTATCAAAAATCGATTCTGCTTCTTTTCTCAAACTATTTGGAAAATAATCTAAGAAAAAATTCTCCGCAAAAATACCCGTATTATCAGCATTTTTCCATGCGGGCAAGAGTGCCACTAATTCATTCTGACGTTGTTTTAAGATGGCAGAAACGGTCAATAGTTTTGGTTTTAGATGGGCAATTGCTACCAAAGTATCCAAAATATGTGCGTTCAATCCGCTTACAGGAGCATAAGTTCGATTAGCAAAAGAAACAATTCCGATGCCATATTTCGGTAAAATTTTCCAATTACTACCAAAGCCCGGCAAACCTCCACTATGTCCAATACCAACTTTATGTTCGGCATCTTCAACCCAACGCAATCCGTATCCGTAAGCCGATACAAAAGGAAATGGCTTTCCATTAGCAATTTTATTTTCTATATTAAACGCACTGATATTCCACGGTTGGTGCATTTCCCGCAAAGAACTCCGCTTCAAAACGGGCGATTCTTTCGCATCAGAAACCGAAGCCGATAGATGAAAAGCAGTATATTTTGCAAAATCATCCATGGTTGTCAGCATACCGCCCATGGCACCGTAAGCACCATCGCCAAGCATTGGTTGTTCTACCCAATTTTCATCCAACCATCTATAACCCTTCACTAATTGATTTTGAGGCACTTTTGTATAATCCCAATAGGTATTTACCATACCCAAAGGTTTCAAAATATTTTTATTAATATACGTTTGATAAGTTTGTCCACTCACTTTTTTAATGATATAACCCAACATCGCAAAACCCATATTGCTGTATTCATAAGCCGTGCCGGGAGTATTTGAGAACGAAATACCTTTTTTGAACATTTTTAGCATTGTTTCGTCCGAAATGGCTAATTGACGGTCGCCCCAAGGATTATCTTCGGGAAAACCTGCGCCGTGCGTCAATAAATGACGAATCGTTATGTCGGGCGAATCGGATGAAAACTTTTGTCCTTTTAATGCTGGAATGTAGAGGTAAACGGGGTCGTCTAACCGTAATTTTCCAGCATCTCGCAATTTCAAAATGGCCATTGCCGCAAAACTCTTCGACATGGATGCAATCCGATAAACTGAAGCATTATTGGCCATGTTTTTTGTACCAGTGTTAATGATACCACTATTGCCCGAATGAATCAATCTACCATCAACGACCAAACCATAAACTAAACTTGGCAAATGCTGTTTCTCGGCAAATTCCTTGCAAATCTGGTCTATTGTGGATAAATACGGTTTTATGGCATCGAGTTGATTATTGGTATTTTGTGCCTCAACATTATTGTAGAAAAACGTCAACAGAAAGGATAATACTACATTGATTTTTTTCATGTTCTTTGTATTTTATGGTAAAATATGGGTTAATTCTAATCAGAAATTTTACTAACACTAAAGCCAATTATTCATTATCCTATTTTCCAATCACCAATTTTTCAATCAACAAAATCATGATATGAATAACTTTGATATGCACTTCTTGAATACGGTCGGCGTAACCAAAATGCGGAACTCTGATTTCTACGTCCGCTTTTCCTGCTAATTTTCCGCCGTCTTTTCCAGAGAGAATAATTACTTTCATGCCCTTTTCACGGGCAGCTTCAACGGCTTTAATAATATTGGCAGAATTACCACTGGTTGACAATCCAACCAACACATCTCCTTGATTTCCAAGCCCTTCGATAAAACGAGAGAATATAAATTCGTAACCATAATCATTACTTACACACGAAATATGCGACACATCCGAGATGGCAATTGCTGCCAAAGCCTTACGGTCATCACGATAACGACCCGATAATTCCTCGGCAAAGTGCATAGCATCGCAATGTGAACCACCGTTACCACAAGAAATTATTTTGTTTCCCGACTGTAAAGCTGAAGCCATTAATCGGGCAGCGGCTTCAATATTAGTAACATTTTTTTCGTTAGAAAGAAAGCTTTGAAGGACTATTTGAGCTTCATTTAGCTCTTGGGAAATTATGTCAAGCATTTTGAAATTTTATAAGTTTAATCAAAATTACAAAATACCATGTAGGATTGGATATAGAACAGAAAAAAACCTCATCATCGACTAACAAATAGTTAATTTTATGACTTATAGCACCTTATTACAGTTAATTTTGTTTTGTTGTCCTAAGCTATTCTCATAAAATTCGAATGGAAAACATTAAAAATATCTCCACAAAATACGAAATAATACTCTTTGATGGAGTCTGTAATTTCTGTAATGCATCTATTAATTTTGTGATGGACCATGACCCCGAAAAACACTTTAAATTTGCTCCTCTCCAGTCTGAAATTGGACAAGACATTTTAAGGAAATTTTATAAAAATACCGAAGACTTCGATTCGGTTATCTTATTGAAAGACAATCAATTATATCAAAAGTCAGCGGCGGCTTTAGAAATCACAAAACACCTTTCTGGTTCTTGGAAATACCTGTCTTTTTTTAGCATTTTACCTACTCCTTTTCTCGATTTTTTCTATGATATTATTGCAAAAAACCGTTACCGAATCTTCGGGAAAGCAGACTCATGTAGAATGCCCACGCCCGACTTACGAGAAAGATTTTTGTGAGTGAATAGTTAATTGAGCATAGAGAATAGTTAATTTTGCAAATGAGTTATTGAAAATATTAACTCAATCACTCATTCACTAAATCACAATTGATAATGAAGGCATACGTTTTCCCTGGTCAGGGTTCTCAATTTAAAGGTATGGGCAAAGACCTATACGATAACTCAGCATCTGCAAAAGCTCTTTTCGAGCAAGCCAACGATATTTTGGGCTTCCGAATCACCGATATTATGTTTGAAGGAACGGACGAAGAACTCAAACAAACCAAAGTAACACAACCTGCTATTTTCTTACATTCTGTCATTTTGGCAAAGGAAACTGCTGATTTTCAACCAGATATGGTTGCGGGTCATTCATTGGGCGAATTTTCGGCTCTTGTTTCGGCAGGTGCTTTAAGTTTTGAAGATGGACTCAGATTAGTGTCAGCTCGTGCTTTAGCCATGCAAAAAGCTTGTGAAGCAAATCCTTCGACAATGGCAGCGGTTTTAAATTTATCCGACCAAGTAATTGAAGATATTTGTGCCTCAATAACCGACGAAATTGTGGTAGCGGCAAATTATAATTGCCCAGGCCAAGTAGTTATTTCGGGTTCAAATGAAGGCGTGGCAAAAGCGGGAGAAAAATTGAAAGAAGCGGGTGCAAAGCGAGTTTTGCCTTTGCCAGTTGGTGGTGCATTTCACTCGCCTTTGATGCAACCCGCCCGTGAGGAATTAGCAGCGGCCATTGAATCGACCCACTTTGAAAGCCCTTCTTGCCCAATTTATCAGAATGTAAATGCGCAACCTTCGCAGGATGTAGCAACGATTAAGGCAAATTTAATTGCTCAATTAACGGGAGCTGTTCGCTGGACGCAATCGGTTCAGAATATGATTGAAGATGGTGCAACCATATTTGTGGAATGTGGCCCAGGAAAAGTTTTACAAGGGTTAGTTAAGAAAATTAATTCGGAAGTAGAAACGGCTGGAATTTAACAGAATATTAATTTCTTGGGTTAAATTATGGTTCGAATCCATGTCGGTTTATACTTATTAGTTCAATATTCAAAAAATACTTGACTGATAAATACCACATTATCAATATTTTAGCCTTCATCAGAAATTAAATTTACTTTTTTTTCTAAATTTGACTTGACACATAAAGATTAAAAGTGTAATTTTGCATCACATTTCTGAACAACGTAAGTTTAAAGGAAATAAGATTGACCGATGGTGTAATGGTAACACAACGGTTTTTGGTATCGTTATTCATGGTTCGAATCCATGTCGGTTAACACAAAGCTTCTCAGAAATGAGAAGCTTTTTTGTTTGCGTTATAGATTTAGACCACGGATGTTACGGATTTTTTTAATGTGTTATTTTAGGGAAATAAACTTGATTCTTTTATCCGTAATAATCCCTAAAATCCGTGGTCTAACAGATCTGTGGTCTAATTTTTCTTCTTCTTTTTTGTCTTATACAATCTTGGATTCGATTGAAATTCTTTTTCCTCCAATTCCTTTTTGTCTTCCTCTTCACGGGTTTTGAAAAGGTAATCATCATCATCCATAATCGGCGATTCTTTTAGGGCTTTCCAATCAAATTTTTCTTCAATGGGTGTAAGTGCTTTTTGTGGGTCAAAAATGCGTTTATCTACGTTTACAGCATCGTAAGGCGTATAATCAAATTGGTCAGTGAAGAAATCCGACAGGTCAGTTGCTCCTGCATCGTACTGATTCAAATACGGTACGCCCAAGACATTCCACATCGTTTTGAAGATACTCCCAAAACTAAAATGCTGATGACTAACGTAGTTTTTCTTGGCGTAAGGGGAATAAATCTGCAAAATACTGCGGTGTGCATCCACGTGGTCGATGCCTCCTTGCGAATCGTCTTCGGTGACAATAATCATCATATTTTTCCAGTAAGGTGTATGGCTTAAAAACTCCACTACTCGCCCGACCGCCAAGTCATTATCCGCCATGTAACTTTCTCTGAACGGAAAACCAGCTTTTGGTCTTTCGCCCGCCCCGTGGTCGTTTGGAAGCATTAAAGGTACAACTTGGGGCATCGTTTTGCCTTCGCCGATAAATTTTTTGGTAAAATCTTTCATGAAAATATCCGCTCTGAACTGGTCGGGAATAGCCATATTATAAGTCGGAAATTGCCACTCAGTATTTTTGTACATGGCATTGGGCAAAGGATAATTTACGCCGTACATTTCACCCCCGATTTTCATAGTCGAATCGCTGAAATTCCCTTCTTGTTCTGTCGTAAATCCGTAGTTATGGAAACTAATATTGTGTCGTTCAAAATGCTCCCACATCGAACCGTCCTGGTTATAATCTTCAGGATAAAAACTGCCCGACGAGCCATTCAAAGCAAAATGTCCTGGCGCTTTGGATTCTTGTTTGTAGTCACGTTTACCTCCGTAGGCAGCGGATACGTGTGTCTCCGTCCATTCATTAGGATAAACCCCTGATAACCAACGATGCCCATCAGCGGAATGATCAGAATCTACGTAGAAATTATCAGCCGTTCCAAATTGTTTTGCCAAAGATAAATGGTTGGGCATAACGGTAGATTTAGTAATTTTCTCGGTATTTGCCTTGTTTGAAAACGAAGCATTTAACCCGTATCGAGCAATGGATGGGTCTCCATTTCCTTGTTTTAATTGTCCAAAAACTTCATCATACGTGCGGTTTTCTTTGGAAATATACACGATGTATTTGATGGGCGATTCTTTCTCTTTCGGATAGCTTGGAATGGGATTATTTCCGCTCTTTTTTAGGGCATCAAATTTAAAATTATAAGCAATTGTTTTGGCAGTTTCCGCCTGTAAATCTTGATCTTTCGGAATATTCAAAACCGTTACTGAACCTTTCATCAAACTGCCAATGTAGCTTCCCTCCGCACCTACTTTAAACGTTGAACCACCATTTGCCCCCGAACCAAAACCTTTGGCATTCGCCACGACCAATTGCTGATTATCCTTGCTCACTTTTAATTTTGAAGGAAACCAGCCCACAGGTAAATGCGCTAAAGTTTTCATGGAAGGAATATCAATAACACCCACGGCATTAATGCCCGATTCTGCTACGTATAGCCTTTTTTGGTCGGGTGAAATAGCTAATCCGAAAGGAATTACACCTCTCCAACGTCCCAAACGTGGGTCTAATTGAAGATTGATGGTGTTGGTAATTTTGCCTAATTTTGGGTCAATTACGGAGATATTATCGTTGTTTCCGTTACTCACAAAAACGTATTTATCGGTTGCCACCAACGAATTTGGACTCGACCCGCCCACCGCAGGAATGCCCTCAATCATCTCACCAACCAAGATTCCAGTTTTGATTTTGTTCGTAACTTTTGGCTTTCCTGTAAGGTCATACGCCCAAACGGAAAACGATTCAGGAACGTTTGGGTCGCCTAATCCTGATACTTCTTTATCCTCAATTTTTACGCCTTCACGCATTTCTTTGGTATTGAACCCAAAGGCCGGTTTTTTCAAATAAGTATTTTTGTTTTTGGGGTCAAGGTTTTTGACAAGACTATATTCAAACATGCCAACATTAGCAACGTAGAGCGATTTTTCATCGGGCGAAAGCGTTACGCCGAAAGGATAACGACCCGTTTTCACATTGTCCATAACTGTCCTTTTCTGCACATCAATAACCACAATTCTGAAACCAATTTGGTCGAGAACATATAGTTTTGAACCGTCAGCTGTCATGGTCATATCACCCAAATATCCATCCGAATAATCTTGGTTATCTAAGGAAATATTACAATTTATTTCCCCTACTTTTTTGCCAGATTTTATGTCAAAAATAAAGACCTTATTCGTTTGTCCACCCGCCACATACACAAGGCGATTATCGGGAGAAATTGCCAAGCCCATAAACACCGCAGCTAAGAGATTATCATCCGTTTTTGGGGTATTTGGGATTTGAGTAATCTGCGGATTAGTCGTAAAAACATTTTGTAAAATACTGATAGAGAAAGGATTAGTTCCAGAATTGGCAGTAATTACGGTTTTACCATCGTGGCTCATCACCATACCGTAAGGATGTGGCGCAATGCGGTACGTTTTACCCAAAGGTTTAATAATTCGACCATTGGGAATGATGGTTTCACCCGCAGGATTAACTACGCAATAACGACTTTCGGCAGGGGAAGAAATACGCCATTGAGCATGCGTAAAAATTGGAAAAGTACAAATAGAAATAAGCAATAAAAATCGTTTCATGGGTTTTAAATTTGTTTGAAACGAAATTTAGGGGTTTGATTTTTGAATGGCTAATTTTTGGGGTTATTATTTGGTTAAATTAGTCGCTTGCTTTTTTATTATTAGCGCCTTTTTCTAAAATAGACAAAAACGTTCTCTTTCCTTTTTAGTTCCTCAATCTATGCATCTTTAATTTTTTCTCGCTCCTCCGACTCCATTCTTAACTGTCTTTCTTTTAAAAGCTTTTCGTATTCTTCCGATAGATAAAGCTTTCCTTTTTTTGCAATTAACCAGTTCAAGTTTACGTCCAAATCAATGAATTTTCTAATAGTCAGAGCATTTGTAAAACTTGATCCAGCTTCCCAATTTGTTATATTTTGAGAGCTGATATTTCCTAATTTTCTTCCAAATTCGCTGTTATTACCCTTTGCCAACTCGTTTTTCAATATTTCTACGTGTTCTCGAAAAATATCTAATATATTCGAATAAATATGTTTTTATTCAAATATATTAGTAAAAAAATTAATATTTTTTTACTAAATACCAATTT
>JBBAKY010000104.1:0-12417 GCA_040403295.1 Arcicella sp. | reverse complement strand
TGAATTATAAATTATGAGTTATGAATTATAAATGAGTTAATTCATTCGAGAATTCATAACTTATAACGCTATTTATCAAATTTTAAATTAAATAATTCTTTAGACCTAAACCAGACGATGGTAACAATAATCATGGTCATTGCTCCACCAAAAATTACTGACGGAACTGTTCCCATTAATTTGGCCATAAGTCCCGATTCAAATGCTCCTAATTCGTTGGAAGAGCTTACGAAAATTCCATTTACCGATGATACTCGTCCACGCATTTCATCGGGTGTAAAAAATCGAATTACGGTCTGGCGGATGATTACGCTGACACTGTCAAACGCTCCTGTGAGGAATAATGCCCCCGCCGAAAGCCAAATATTTGTTGAAACGGCAAAGACTAACGTAGCAATCCCAAAACCTGCAATGGCAAATAATAAATTTCGCCAAGCATGATTGAGCGGAGGAAAATAAACCATCAAAAGCATCGTTAAAACTGCCCCGATGGATGGCGCTGCCCGAAGAATACCTAAACCTTCCGCACCAACGTGTAGAATATCCTCGGAATAGATTGGTAATAAAGCAATTACACCGCCAAATAATACAGAAAACAAATCTAACGAAATAGAATAGAGAATCACTTTTGTTTTGAAAACATAGGCAATTCCTTCTCGAAGCGAATAAAAAATATTGACTTTTTGCTCGTTTTGAACGGGAATAGGAGGGGAGGTGATGGTTGAAAGCAATATCATTACCAACATGAAAAGTCCAACGACAATCCAAAGGGTATTCGTTAATCCCAAATAGGCGTATAAAAATCCTGCCAATCCAGGGCCTAAAATTGCGCCTGCTTGCCAAAATGAACTTTGCCAGGTGGCAGCATTTGCAAAAACTTCTTTAGGAATTAAAAAGGGATTCAATGAACCCGAAGCGGGACTATAAAAACCTCTTGAAAACCCAATCAGCATGATTACCCCGTAAACAACGGTCAGCATTTGTGTTTGGGTAAGTCCAGATGTGGGCGATGTTGCCCAAATTAATATTAGTGAGCCTACAATAATGAATGCCAAACTGGCTTGCATCAAGGTTTTTTTATTGCGCCGATCGGCTAAGTGTCCGCCAAAAAGCGCCAATGAAATATAGGGTAAAGCCTCTGCCAACCCAATTAATCCAAGTGCCAAGGGGTCGTGCGTGATTTTGTAAATGGAATATCCCAACACTACTTCTTGAATCAAAATAGCAACAGTAACAAAACTATTGGCAAAAATAAAGGCGACAAATTGTGGATATTTGAGAGCTGCGTATGGTGATTGTTTGGTTTCTAAGTCTGTCATTTGAAAATTAGCTACGAAATAATTAATAAAGGTAGTAAAAAAATGCCGTCCCCAACCCAACGATAGCGGTCGTTTGTTAAGAAAAAGTTATCAAAATGAGTAATCATTAATAAAATAAAACTCATCATTATCTCAATAACTACAACGTTTTGTTCATAATTTGAACTTGAAGATTTAATCACGTATATTCCTAAGGCTAATATCAAGTAAGCAACAGAAGCAAGAATTAAATTGGTTTTTTGGATGCCGAAAAACTCTGCCAGATTAATTGAATTTGTATCTTTCTTGAATTCTGACAAAGAAAAAAGGAGAAGATTCTGAAAAACTATTAACAGAAAAATAAACCCAATTAACAGAGATGAAATTTGAGGATTATGCAAAATAGTAGTCCCAAAAACACCTGAAACATACACAAAAGAGGTGATGGGTTCCTTGTAATGTTGGAAGTTATTTTTGGAAGAAACTTTACTGACAATAAATAGATAAATACCTGTAAAGAAAGATATTACGACTCCAAAAATAATAATGTTAACGGGCAGGTAAAATATTAAAATAGAGCAAATAAGGGTTAAAAAACCAATAAAATACCATAAAATTTGAGCATTGTGTTGGTGAAAAACATGACGTTCCGTCGGGTGATTATCTATTTTTTGATTATCTAACAATCTATCCAATACATAGATTATCCAAACTGAAAAGCCCAAAATAATGGCCACTGAAAATGAATGTTCAGGAGGAATTTTATTCAATTTCCAGAACATAACGTTGCAGACAACTGCCCCCAACACTACGTCAAAACTCAATAAATGTAATATTTTAAATAGTTTAGACAATCTCGAATTTAGCTAATTTGTTACGGCTCAATACCGTAACATCATCACCGACCGAAACCGTTCCTAATTGACTAATTAAAACATTTTGACCAAATAAAATTTTGTTGCCCACTTTTCGATATTTGTTTAAAGTCAACAGTGGTTCTTTGCCTTTTTTCTCGCCCGTTTCTTGGTCGATTGTGGTCATAATACATCTGGCACAAGGTTTTACGCCAAAGAATCGAACGTTGCCAACGGTGAATTCATGCCAAGCATCTTCTTCAAAAGGTTCACCATCTGTATACACAAAATTGGGTCTGAAACGATTGATGTTTACAGGATATTCGAGTCGATTATTCAAATCATGAAGGGATGATTGCCCGATGATTAAAATGGGATAACCATCTGAAAATGAGGTAATTTCTTCGCCAGTTAGGGAATATTGCGCATCGGTTTTTCGCTGACTTTCTTCGGGCATATACACAAGGCGAGCGGGAATGCCTATTGCTTGTGTAAACCAACTTGAGGCTTCAGGACTGACTTCGATTGCCGAAGTTTCATCATCCCAAATTTGTACATTTAATGATTGAGTAACTTTGAGATTTAGGGAGTATTGGAGGGAGATTTGAAGCGTACTACCATTTTTTTTATGGGTAATTTTTAAAGATTCTGCTTCAATTTCAGTTTGAAAAACTGCTAATTGAGGATGTTCTCTTTGACTCAAAAAACGTCCATTTTCATCCACAAGCATAAAACGGCGGTCATTTTCCAAACCTCGAGTGGTGATATTGGCAACATCTAAACGGATTCCCCCCAATGATTTTATGGGATAAATATAGATTTCGGATAATTTGAGCATGATTTATTGAATTTTTACAAATCTACTAAATGGAACACGGATTAGACACGGATTTAATAATTTTATCCGTGTCTAATCCGTGTTCCATCAAATCTCTACAATTAATTCTTAACTGCTTTCACTGTAAAACCTTCATTTCTTAACAAAGCAATTACGCCTTTTTTGCCACCTAAATGACCAGCCCCAACCGCAAAGAAAGTGGGTTTTTCTTTAGTAATTGTTTTAATTTTTGAAATCCAATTCTTATTGCGATTTTCCAATAAACTACCTTCAAACTCTGCATCCATTGTTTTAGAATCAGCCATATCTGCATACAACGCTTCTACGTCCTGATTTTTATAATCGGTAATTAATTGCTTTAATTCTTGTTTGCCATCGTTCCAGTTTTCAATCATTTTTACTAACATCAAATCCGCTTGCTTTTTCATGCCCATCTTGTCCATTGCCCCAAATTGTTCTTGAACTGTTTCTAAACCAAGCACTTCTTTATTTTCATTTTTAGCCATTTTTACAAAAGTCTCTTCATAACTTTGACTTGGACAAGCAATCAATTTAGGGATTGTCATTGAACTCAAAACGAATGGTTTCATCTTGTCCATCATACCAATATTTGTTTTGAGAGAATCTTTGAAAAATTGACTAACCTTCTGGTAATCAAATTCTGACATTAAAGTTTTGAGCGTTGAGCCGTCCGTCATGTACATACTTTTCATCATTTCGGGCATCATTTTTGGGTCGTCCATATCCAATTCTAAATAAATCTGTTGAGTTTCCGAAAATTTCTGTTTGGTGGCTTCATTCATGACAAAATCGTCCTTGCAAATGATGTGAATTGTTCCATAAATGTAAGAAGGTTGAGGAAGTCCATTGCCCGAAATTTCGTATAAAAGTGATTTGTCTTCCTTTTGTCCGTATATCTGTGTGAAATATAACGAACTAAAAATCAAGGAAATGAGGAATAATTTAATAGGATTTGTCATGATATTTTTGGTTTAATTTTGTTCTAATTCAGCACGTAATTTTTTGAGTTTTTGGAGGTGTTCTCCGTAAAATTTTTTGATGATAAATTTCATGTAAAAGTATCCAATTGGCGTAACAAAAATAGTTGAAATAATTAATGCCATTAAAGACGTTTCATGATGAGGATTTCTATAATTTATAAATTCATTTCCCATTACTGAACCATAAAACATCAAAGGAAGAATCGAAATGTTGTTATATATAATCAATAATTTTACTCTTTTACTAAAGTTTTCCTCAGTAAATTTTAACATAGAAAGTAAATCATTTTTCAAATTTAATTCTTTATATGATTTAAATTCCTTCCAATAAAAAAATACTCCGACGAACGTATAAATAATAAAAAATCCCGCTACATATTTATGATAAGTGGCAATATTTTTCTGAAACAATACCCAAATCAGCGGAGGAATAAAAAGACTACTAACCCAAATGTCAAAGTCTAAATTTTTCCTCAATTTTGACATAACATCCTTGGATTTTTGACGAGTCATCTCCATAACTTTTTCATTATCAATAACTTGTTGATTAATTGATAACGCTTGATTTTGTTGCCAAATATATTTTAAATCGTCTAATTCCACGGTTTTATTCGTTGTTTTTTGATACAATTGTCCTCAATTTCTCCCGAATTCTGGTCATTTTTACTCGTACATTATTTTGGGTAATTCCTACAATTTCAGCAATTTCTTCATTGTCTTTTTCCTCAAAATAAAGCATCACAATTGCCTTTTCAATTTCGGATAATTGGGCAATGGCATGGTGCATAATTTTGATTTGTTCTTCGGTAGAATTGTCGTAGATATTGTCCGAAATATTCAGCAAATTTTCGCTCAATTCAACCCGTTTTGGTCTTCGGCTTTCCTTTCTGAAATCAGAAATCGCCACGTTTAAAGCAATTTGATAAATCCACGTCGAAATTTTAGATTCTTGTCTGAATTTTGGAAATGCCCGCCATAATTGAATCACTATTTCTTGAAATAAATCTTTCTTATCGTCAGGGTCGTGCCGATACATTCCGCAAACTTTATGGAGGATTCCTTGATGCGTTTTGATCATTTCAACAAACTGATTTTCAGTGGATTGATTCAATTTTTTGGTTTTTTGGGGATTAGTCGTTTGGGGATGGGTAGAATTACAGATTAGACCAAAGATTTCACGAATTTAACTTATTTACAATGATTATAGAGAAATGCTATAACCTATTGGAATTAGAACTTCTCGAAAGTTTACCCATAATGGAACTATTTCGGGAAGTTGAGGCGAATTACTTGAAGTCAATTCTGATAAGCTAACTCGTAGTCTATATTTTTTGGTAATTAAATTTTATTTATCTCTGTAAATCCGTTAAATCGTAGTCAATTTTCAAAAGAAAAATTTGACTTCATCTTCATAAAAGTCAATTATTTATTAATATTGTGAAACAGAAAGTCCATTTTTATCAAACAAAATTTATGAAAAAACCACTTTTAACCTTTTCTCAAATTATCAACATGAATGTCGGTTTTTTTGGGATTCAGTACAGTTTTGCTCTCCAACAAAATGCTGTCAATCCTATTTATAAATTTTTAGGAGCCGATAATGGTGATTTACCTATACTGCAAATTGCAGGCCCATTGACTGGCTTATTAATCCAACCTATCATTGGGGCTTTA
The DNA here is from genome assembly GCA_040403295.1 of Arcicella sp. GTDB lineage: Bacteria > Bacteroidota > Bacteroidia > Cytophagales > Spirosomataceae > Arcicella. The sequence continues at coordinate 6,752 of JBBAKY010000104.1, read as the reverse complement.
AGTGATAAAACTTGGAGTGTAAAATGGGGAAGAAGAAAACCCTACTTTTTAATCGGTGCGTTATTTTGTAGCTTAGGCTTGTTCCTTTTTCCTTTTAGTTCACAATTATGGATGGCTGTAAGTTTATTATGGATTCTGGATGCTGCAAATAATACTGCGATGGAGCCTTATAGAGCTTTTGTAGCTGATAAGTTAAATGATGAACAAAGACCTACAGGCTTTTTGGCTCAAAGTTTTTTCACAGGCTTAGGACAATCATTGGGAACATTATGCTTGTACCTATTTCCGTTTATAAATTTTTTTAATCAAGAAACAAAAAACCATATTCCGTATTGGGTTTTCGGAGCTTTTTTTGTTGGAGCCATATGCAGTATAGGTAGCGTACTATGGAGTACAAGTACAACACCTGAAATTCCACCCACGGAAGAGGAATTAATCGAAATAAGAAAACATAAATTCAGTTTATTTTCTCCTTTTATCGAAATTTTTAATGCAATTAAAGATATGCCAAAAACGATGTGGCAACTGTTTATGGTATATATGTTTCAATGGTTCGCTTTAAAGTGCTATTGGGATTATAAAGATTTGACTATTGCAAAATCTGTTTTTAGGACTTCGGATAGTAGTGTCGCCAACGAAATGTATAAAGAAGCAGTGCAATGGGGCGGTGCAGTAAGTTCTTTTACAAACGTTATCACATTCCTATCCGCATTTTTATTGGTAGGATTTGCCAAAAAATATGGGGCAAAATGGGTTCATGTTACTTGTTTGATTATAGCTGCATTAGCACTCTTTATATTTCCATCCATCGAAAATAAATACTTAATGCTCGTTCCGTTAATTGGTTTTGGTATTGCGTGGGCAAGTATGATGGGGGTTCCATATTTACTCATTGTTAATGACATACCAAAAGAACGTTATGGAGTTTATATGGGAATAATAAATATGATGATTGTTATTCCCATGTTGATATATTCGCTAATATTTGGTAAAATTTTTAATTCTTTGCTAAATAAAGAGCCTGTAAATGCTATTTATTTTGGAGCAGTCTTCTTGTTGATTGCGGCGGGGGCAACGATGTTAATGAAGTCAGGAAAAATTTCTAATTCAACTGAAATTAAAATGTCGAATGGGCATTAAGAAAAATTGGTAGGTAAGAAGGAAGATTTGGCTTTGAGCGAAGCCTTCCTTCTTACCTACCACTCCAGTTTACCAGTCTTTTTATACTGTTCTAATGCCTTTTTAATCTCGATGATACGGTGTTCAGGATCTGGATGTGTACTTTGAAACTCTGAAGGACGGTCGGCACCACCCGAAGCGGCTTTCAAAATTTCCATCACCTCAACCATTTCTTGTGGATTATATCCTGCTTCTATCATATATTTTATACCAAATTTGTCCGCTTCCAATTCATCTGAACGACTATATTTCATGGTTATCATTTTACCCACGTATTGAGCAATCGCTCCTGAATTATTGGGATTATACGGGTCGGACGTAGCGGCTACGGTGGCTCCTAAAAGTCCGTTGGTAAGTTGATCTTTTGCCATTTGTTGCGCAGAATGTCGGCCAATCACGTGTCCAATTTCATGTCCCAAAACACCCGCCAATTGGTCTTCAGTCTTGAGTCTTTTCAATAATCCTACGGTAATAAAAATCGGTCCTCCTGGCAAAGCAAAGGCATTAATCGTCTCAGGATCAGCGAGTAAGTGAAAATTAAATTGGTATTCAGATTTTGCGGCATCCGAATTATCTACCACTTTCATTCCCACCGTTTTAACCAAATCTTGCTCTTTTTGTCCTTCGTAAAGACCCCCAAATTCGGCCGCCATTTGTGGTGCAGATTGCAAACCCGTGGCTATTTCCTGTTGCGGAGTCATCGTTACGGCTTGGCTTTTACCCGTAATTGGATTCACCTGCATTTTAGAAAAATACGAAAATAAGGCAATAGCTGCCATGATGAGCCCAACAAAAAGGCGAGATTTAAGACTTCCTGAATTCATCTTTTTAGTAAACTTGTTTATGTTCTCACGAAAATTAAAAAAGTCTGCTCATCTTTCCAAAAAAGGTGGTGGGTTTTAAAGATTGAGATTTAGAGATTCAATAAAAATACTGAATTGGCTACATGAATTGCTATAATTTAACACCAGAAATCTAAAACCTAAATTATTCATGTTAAATTTTGTTAAACTTCATGTTACTCTTCCTGTTTTCAGCGTTTTAATTACGAAATTTGATAATAGTTACTGGCTTGATTTTCAATCTACCAAAAAAACCTTAACTTTGCATCCTTATGTACAAAACGAATAGATTTATATTATTTATACTCTTTGCAGTAACCTTAGCCGCTTGTAGTAACTTCGAGAAAGTCAGAAAAATGACTGACGAAAAGAAAAAATACGCAGCCGCCGTTAGATACTTCAAAAAAGGTCAATACGACAAAGCGAGCATACTTTTTGAGGAATTATTGCCAATTTTGACGGGAACAGACCAGCAAGAAATCGCTACTTTCTATCAAGCCTATTGTGATTATCACACGGGAAGTTACGAAACAGCAAATTTTCATTTCAAGCGTTTTGCTGAAACTTTTGCTCGTAGTGAATATTATGAAGAAGCCGTTTATATGTCGGCGTATTCGTTGTATAAAAACTCGCCCGACTTCAATCTTGACCAAAGTGGAACGATTACGGCCATAAACGAGTTACAAAGTTTTATTAATAACAATCCTGATAGTAAATTTAGAGAAGAAGCTTCGGATATTATTAAATCTTTGCGGGTAAAGTTGGAGCGTAAAGGCTATGAAAAGGCAAAGTTATATTTGAAAACGAGTGCTTTTAATGTGGCTACTTTAAAATCTGCGGTCATTGAAATTAATAACTTTCAGAAAGAATATCCAGATTCTAATTACAACGAAGAAATGGCTTATTTGAAGGTGCAAGCTCAGTATAATTTGGCACAAAGTACGATTGAAAGTAAGCAAAAAGAGCGTTTTGATGAGGCTATTACTTATTATCAACTTTTGGTTGATAAATATCCTCAGAGTAATTTCTTGAAAAAAGCAGAGAAATTATATGATGTGAGTATTAAAGAAAGTGATAGAATTGCAAAATTAGAAGCCGATTATAAAGCTTTGCGTGACAAAGAAAAATCAAATACTGTCAAAGTTGGGGCAGCAGATAAACAGTAGGCAGTTTGTAGTTATCAATAATTAGTTATTAGATTTATATCCGTCTAATTGCTTAAAAAAGAGACCATAATTACCTAAAACCAAATACAAACAAAATGGCAACAAATCCATCAATCATTACCAGAAACGTAGCTGAATTAGCAGAAATCGCTGGTGGCAATACATACGAAGCAGTAGCAATTATTTCAAAAAGAGCAAGACAAATTGCTTTGAAATCGAAAGAAGAATTGAACAATAAATTGTCTGATTTTGCTTCTTCGGTTGATAATTTAGAAGAGATTTTCGAGAACCGTGAGCAAATCGAAATTTCAAAATTCTACGAGCGTTTACCAAAACCAACCTCTTTGGCAATTGATGAATTTATCGAAAATAAATTCACTTACACTTTGCCAAGTCAGGATAAAGATGCTGAGTAATTAGTTGAGACTAAACTTTAAAAAGGCGTTCAAATTAACTTTGAACGCCTTTTTTGTGAGGCAATTTTAGGTAAAACTACTGATTAAAATTTTTAGCTACCTCCGCTACTTTATTCCAAACCCGAAAAACATTTTTATTGCAAATCTTCTCAATTTCCTCATCAGTATATCCTCTTTTCAACAACACATAAATCAAATTTGGGATTTGTGAACAATCTTTCAAACCTTCGGGTAAGGTTGGCCCAACACCATCGAAATCTGACCCTAAACCTACGTGATTAATACCCGCAATTTTCTTAACGTGGTCGATGTGGTCGGCTACTTTTTCTACCGTTGTTAAGGGCGTTGGATGAGCTTTTGAATATTCTGCCTCATAAGCACGTGCTTGCGGAGAATCTGACGTTAGGTTATGTTCTTTTTGCCAAGCTTTTAAATGTAAACGCTTGATTTCGTTGGTTTTATTGGAAACTGAATCCAAGAACATCGAAGAATAATTTATCATAATTACGCCTCCTTTCTTCGCCATTTTAATAATCAAATCATCGGGCGCATTTCGGATAAATCCAGGCGTAAACGTGCGACAAGACGAATGAGAGGCAATTACTGGAGCTTTCGACAAGGCAACGACTTGGGCAAATGTATCATCCGAAATATGCGAACAGTCCAACATAATGCCCAAACGATTCATTTCTCTGACCACTTGCCGACCAATCGGGCTAAGTCCTCGCCAAGTATTGGTGGTATCGTAAGAAGTATCACAAATAAAATTATCTTCTCCGTGACAAAGCGTAATGTAGCGAATTCCTCTATCATAAAAGTGCTTTAAATTCGCCAAATTACTTTCTACTGGCGAGCCGTTTTCCATGCCCATTGGGAAAGAAATCAAGCCTTTTTTGAAGTTTTTTTCTACATCTTGCGGGCTTTTTGCTAAGGCAAATTTATCAGGATATTGTTTGGTTAAATTTTCGACTAAATCAATCAACGAATCTGCCAGCGCCTTTGAAAAACCTTTTTTCTGTTGCAAATTTGCGGGTACATAAATCGACATAAAAGGGGCAGAAAGTCCACCTTTTTTTGCCCGAACATAATCAAAATCACCTCCTGTGGTTTGCACAGAAACGTCTTCCATTTTGCCATTCAAACGATAAGGTAAATCTACGTGGCCATCAACGATGATAAATTTGTGAGCCAATACATCGGCTTTTTTGCGAAGCGTTACTTCGTCCACAATTTTAGCTTTTTGAGGCTTTGGTTTGGGAAATGAATAAGCCCATGAGCTCGTCAAAAACAGAAATGCAAAAAGTAATTTGGATAAATTTTTCATATTGATATATTGTAATTCCGAAATGTGTTCCGAAAGGTTAGTAAATGTATATTCAATTTAACGAATTTATCGGTAATTTGCAGTCATAAACAAACCATTTTTGTATCAATACATGAAAAAATATGCAATGCTCTCCGTTGGGGAATTATTAGTTGATGTTATCGGGACTGAAATTCAGAATAGTATTTTGGATACTGCTGCTTTTGAGCGTTTTCAAGGTGGAAGTCCAGCCAATATGGCGGCAAATATGGCTCGTTTGGGCATGAGTTCTGCCATCGTTTCTTGCGTTGGCAATGATAATTTAGGCATTTTCTTAAAAAATGAAGTAGCCAAAACGGGCATCGACATTAGCCATATTGCCACCGACGAATCCCAACCCACGAGTATTGTCATCGTGTCTCGTACGCAAGGTACGCCTGATTTTATCGCTTACCGCACAGCAGACCGTATGATTCAGTCGCATCATATTCCAGATAATTTACTGGCAGAATCAGCCATTTTTCATACTACTTGCTTTGCTTTGAGCCAAGACCCAGCCCAATCTGCCATTGTGGATGCGGCAAAAAGAGCCAACAATTTGGGTTGTCGAGTGAGTTTGGATGCCAATTATGCTTCCCAAATTTGGCCAGACAGGAAACAGGCTTGGGAGACGATTTCAGCGTATTGTTCGCACAAGGCTTTGGTAAAATTGAGCGAAGACGATGCTGAGAGAATTTACGGACAAAAGGTTTCAGAAGAGCAAGTAATCCAAGATTTTCACGCAATGGGAGCCGATTTAGTTTGCTTTACAAAAGGAGGCGACGGCTCAACGATTTCTTACGAAAAGGGCATAAAGAAAATTTATTTGGTCGTAAAACCAATTGACGTAATTGATGCAACAGGAGCAGGAGACGCTTTTTGGGCAGGTTTTTTGACCGCTTTGACAGAAGGAAAATCGGTAGAAATTTGTGCCAATGCAGGGGGGAATTTAGCGGCTCTGAAATTGGTAACCAAAGGGCCGTTACCTGCGGTGGTGGATAAGAGGGTCTTGTATTTATAGGAAAATTATTGTCATGGAAAATAAAAGCCGAATTTACTTCTCAAAAAGTAGAATCGACTTTTACTATTCAAGAATAGGTAAAATTATTTCGATAAAAGTTTCACAATTCTTCCAGGGCTTTCAATGGATAAATATAAATAACCATCGGGTCCCATTTTTACATCTCTAACTCTTCCAGTATTTTCCATGATGGTAGTTGGCTTAACGTCCGAACCATTTACTTCTACTCTTGAAAGATTTCTGAGCGCTAAACCTCCCGCAATATAACTCCCCTTCCAAGAACCATATTTATCAGAAGAAACGTAGGCCAATCCGCAAGCACCAATGGAAGGTGTCCAAGAATATTTAGGATTTTCAACACCAGTTCTATTGTGCGAAACCGAAATGGAATTTCCATCATAATTAACGCCATTAGAGACCAAGGGCCAACCATAATTTTTCCCTTTTTGAATTAAATTTAGTTCATCGCCACCTTTGGGACCATGTTCGGTTTCCCAAATTTCACCCGTATCAGTATTCAGGATAAGGCCTTGCGGATTTCGGTGTCCGTAGGAAAAAACGGTTGAAGGGGAAGTGTTTCCCGCTAAAATTGGGTTATCCGTTGGAATTCCTCCAGAGTCCGTCATTCTGTGTACTTTTCCCCATGCTTCTTTAACGTTTTGAGCATTCATATTAGGCGAATTTTCTCCTCCGTAAGTAGTTGAACCACCCTCTCCAATTGACAAGTATAAGAATCCGCTTTTATCAAAAACAATCCTACTGCCATAATGTCCCTTCCATTGATTG
>JBBAKY010000103.1:0-12592 GCA_040403295.1 Arcicella sp. | reverse complement strand
ACATTTATTTCAGGAATGTTGATAACTTTACGGGAATGATTTATTCTATATTTTTTAAACGTCAAATTTTATGAAGAAATTATCTGCTGTTTTACTCATAATTAGTGTTTTCAACCACTCAATTGCCCAAACTGTTTTTAAGTTCGATTTTACAGGATACACTGGAACGCCTCCAACTTTATTCGCCTCAACGGGTTCTGCAACCTTAAATCATAATGGGCTTGCCAATTTTTTTGAAGATGCCTGTACGGGACAAGGTTTTGCTGCAAATGGTTGGAATGCAGGCGATTATCTTCAAATTAAGACCAGTACTGTGGGGTTTATAGGTCCTTTTTCTTTCGGATTTGACTACAGAATGTCGGATATTGACCTTGGAAATTTTGATATTAGGGTTAGCACCGATGGTAATAGTTTCAACACCATCGGTAATTTGAATGCTACGCCACCCTCTACTGGTTGTAGTAATTTTGGTCCTTTAACTCTGGGAACAGCTTACAATAATCAGCCAAATCTTTATATTAGATTGTATAAATTAAATGATGCCGTGACTGCGCTCAATCGTTTAAGACTTGACAATATAATATTACAAGCAACAGCTTTACCCGTAGAATTGACTTTTTTCCAAACGGAAGTTTCTAATAATCAAAGGGTTAATATTCGATGGGAAACCGGTACGGAAATTAACAGTAGTCATTTTATACTCGAACGTAGCCGTGATGCAGTCAATTACAAAACAATTGCTAATATTGAGGCGGCGGGGTCTTCTATTTCTAAAAAGACGTACAGTTTTATGGATGAATCTGCCTTATTTGGAACGAATTATTATCGACTTTCACAGATTGATAGAGATGGAACGCAACAAGTTTTTCGTCCGCAAGCAGTTATTATTGATGATACTTATTTGCCATTTGGGGTTTTCCCAAATCCTTCGACAGGGGAGAATTTCAAGGTGAAAGTAGAGGATTCGGATGAAGCTATTTTGAATTTAACTGACTTTGCGGGAAGAGTTATTGGGATGAATATTAGTAAATTAACCCAAACTATTTTGGAAATAAATCCTTCCGAACCATTGACATTTGGAACGTATATTTTGGAAGTTCAAACGTTGGGAAGTTTTAAAAAACATAAAATTTTGATTTTGAAATAATGGAAATTGCCAACCGCTGACAGCGGCTTTTCGCCCTTTTAGCGGTTGGCTAAATAGAACGCTTCTTTTTTACCAGTACATTATCACCCAAATTTTCTCTCAAAATTTCTACTCCTCCGATATTAGGAGCTTTAATTCCATCGGCTAAAATCAACTTGCTTTTCAATATACATGCTTCATCCCAAAGTCCTAAATCAATAAAACTTTGCAGTAAAACTGTACCTCCTTCAATGATGATGGATTGAATTTTTCTTTGATAAAGGTCTTGAAGAATACATTCGTTAATTGAACGGAAGTCGTCATTAAAAAGGACGACTTCCGTAGTGTTTTCGAGGACGTTTCTCGAAGTGCCACTTCGAGCTACAGTAGTATAGCAAATGGTAGGTTGAGAATTATCAAAAATATTTAAAGTGTCGGATAATGATAAATCCTTGTCAATCAATACTCTAACCGAATTTTTTCCAGTCCAAAAACGAGTATCTAATTTGGGATTATCGTACCTTGCCGTGTTTGTTCCAACTATAATCGCATCTTCCTCCGACCGCATTTTATGGACATATCTTCTCGATAAAAGATTAGAAATTTGGACGGCTTCGTAGTTTTTTTGGGCAATAAATCCATCGGCAGATTCCGCCCATTTTAGAATTATGTAAGGTCGTTTTTTTTCGATATAGGTAAAAAAACGTTTATTTAATTCTCTTCCCACTTCTACCAATAATCCAATTTCAACCTCAATTCCAGCCTGACGGAGTTTTTCGATTCCTTGCCCTGCCACCAATGGATTGGGATCATAATTACAAACAATTACTTTTTTGACTTGATTTTTTATCAATAAATCGGCACAAGGAGGCGTTTTTCCAAAATGAGAACACGGTTCGAGGGTAACGTAAACGTCTGATTTTGAAAGGAATGATTTTTCTTCAACCGAATTGACTGCATTTACTTCAGCGTGAGCTTCTCCGTATTTTTTATGCCAACCTTCACCAATAATTTTCCCTTCATGTACAATCACACAACCCACCATCGGATTTGGCGAAACTGCCCCTGCACCCAATTGGGCGAGTTGCAAAGCACGTTGCATGAATTGTTGTTGATTTGTAGTTGTGAGGGGCGTTTGTGTATTGGGCATTTTCTGATTTATCTTCTAATTGGATTAACTTTGCTTTTTAACGATAAATTATGACGACTGCAAAAACGCTTTTCAACCAATTAGTTTCCGAAATTACTGCCGTTTATGAAGAAAACGAAGCAAAATCTATTGTTTATTTATTATTGGAACATTCCTTAAATATTTCAAAAACGGATATTTTATTGGATAATGTTGTTAATCAATCGTTTGATTTTCAAGGAACTATTGTCCGATTAAAAGCGCAAGAACCCGTTCAATACATTATCGGAGAAACAGAATTTTATGGAAGAAAATTTAAAGTTACGCCTGATACTTTAATTCCACGACCTGAGACCGAAGAGCTGGTTCAATTGGTAGTTGGCAAAACCAGCCAACAGGAACGCCTGCCGTCCCCAATCCGTATTCTTGATATTGGTACGGGAACAGGTTGCATTGCTATTTCATTGGCTTGCGAATTACCCAATTCACAAGTTTATGCGTATGATATTTCGGAAGAAGCATTAAAAGTGGCAAAAGAAAATGCAGTTAGAAATAACGCAAATATCATTTTTGAGCAAGTTGACTTTTTGAATTTTTCTCCTTTCTCCTTTTCTCCTTTCTCCATTATCGTCAGTAATCCACCCTACGTAATGAATGCTGAGAAGTTGGAAATGGAGCAAAATGTGTTGGCTTATGAACCTCATCTGGCACTTTTTGTGGAGGATTTAAATCCGTTGATTTTTTATAAAGCCATTGCAGAATTTGCAGCTAAAAATCTGATTGCCAAAGGTTTATGCATGGTAGAAATCAATCAAGCTTTTGGTTTGGAAACGGCAGAATTATTTTGGAATCAGGGTTTTCAGTCGGTAGAAGTAGTGAAAGATATGTTTGGGAAAGATAGAATGGTGAAAGCGATTCTTTAGTTAATAGTGTACAATTAATAGAGAACAGTTTTAAAGATAAATATCCCGAAAATTTTAATAATTTTCGGGATATTTATCTTTAACTATTAATTATTCTTTCTCAATTATCAACTAATTAATACGCCCTAATCTCAACGCCTTTCATAAAGTTTACAAAGGCTGTATTTACGACTTTATTTCCGCCTGGGGTTGGATAATTTCCAGTAAAATACCAATCTCCTGTATCATTCGGGCAAGCCTTATTCAAGTTTTCCACGGTTTGAAACACAATGGCTAATTCAGCTTTTAGATTTTTGGGCTTTACTAATTCTGCAATTTTTGCTGAAATTTCTTCTACCGTGAAAGGCTCATAAATTGCCTTTACATAGTTTTTTTCGGTGGCGGTTCCCATTTCGATAGCCGCCAAACAACGTCCCAAAGTTTCCTCCAACACATCATCCATATTACGTTCAATCAATAATTGGTACGCCGCACGGAAAGCAACAAATTCCTTCATTCTCGACATATCAATTCCGTAACAATCAGGATAGCGAATTTGCGGAGCAGACGATACAATGACAATTCTCTTAGGCCCTAATTTATCCAAAAGACTCACAATTGAACGCTCTAAGGTTGTTCCTCTTACGATAGAATCATCAATTAAAACTACATTATCCGTTCCTTTTTTAATTACCTCAAAAGTAGTGTCATACACGTGAGCAACCATGTCATTACGGTCGGCATCGTTGGTGATGAAAGTACGTAATTTTACATCTTTTGAAATCAATTTCTCGACTCTCGGACGAAAAGTCAGTAAATCATCAAGGTCTTTTTCAAAGATAATTCCTTCCAAAATTGCTTTTTTACGTTCTTTGGCAAGATGGTCTTCCAAGCCTTCAATCATACCCAAAAAGGCAGTTTCGGCAGTGTTTGGAATATAAGAAAATACCGTATTTTTTAAGTCGTAATTAACTTCTTGAAGTATTTGTGGAATGGCTAAACGCCCTAACATCTTACGTTCAGCGTAAATATCAGGGTCAGAAGCTCTTGAAAAATAGATGCGTTCAAAACTACAAGATTTTCGCTCGATAGGGTCGATAAATTGTTTTTCTGAGTAGTTTCCTCTTTTATCAACAATCAAGGCATGGCCTGGTTTTATCTCTTTTATTTCGTCATAATTACAATTAAAACTGGTCTTAATTGCTTGCTTTTCAGAGGCTACCACTACAACTTCATCATCGGCGTAATAAAAGGCTGGTCGGATACCTGCGGGATCTCTGGCAACGAACGAAGCGCCATATCCAGTGAGTCCAGCCATGGCATATCCACCGTCAAAATCACGGCATGAACGTTGCAGAACTCGTTGTAAATCAATGTTTTCCTCAATAATATTCGATAATTCTGGATTTTGGTATTCGCTTCTAAAATACTCGAATTGGCGTTGATTTTCTTCGTCTAAAAAGTGTCCTATTTTCTCCATCACCGTTACGGTATCAACCTTTTCTTTCGGATGCTGCCCTAAGGAAACCAATTTGTCGAAGAGTTCATCTACATTGGTCATGTTGAAATTTCCAGCCATTACCAAGTTTCTGCTTCGCCAGTTAGATTGTCTCAACATTGGATGACAGTTTTCGATTTCGTTCTGTCCGTGCGTTCCATAACGTAGGTGTCCTAACAAAACTTCGCCCGAAAAAGCGATATTTTCTTGAATCCACTGCGCATCTTTCAGCTTGTCTTTGTTGCCTTTGAAGGCTTTCTGAAATTTTTTGTGGATTTTTCTGAAAATATCAGGTACGGCATTTTGTTCGACTGAACGATAGCGGCTGATGTAACGATGACCTGGAGAGACATCTATTTTGATATTAGCAACTCCTGCTCCGTCTTGGCCTCGGTTTACTTGTTTTTCCATCATCAAATACAATTTGTTCAAGCCATAAAGCGGCGTGTTGTATTTGTTGATATAATACTGGTAATCCTTCCGAAGACGGATAAGTGCTATACCACACTCGTGTTTAACTGCGTCAGACATGACTTTACTTTGTGATTTTGAATTAAATAACCTTATTTTCAGAAAATAAATTCCGTAAACCAACTGTAATTCAATGAGGGTTCAGTAAAATTTCGCAATAAATCTTGATTAAATTATAATAAACGATGGGTTATCTTTGTGTAAACAAAATTAAACAAATTTTGGGGATTGTCGCAAATGTTTTTGATTTAGTTATGTTTAAAAATTCTCCTAATCAACCACCACTTACAGGCGGAATTAAAGCAATTTCATCATTTTCTGATAAAACCAAATCCGATTCTGCGTATTCACTATTTACGGCTACTAATAGCGATTTGATGTCATTCAGTTTTGGATAATTCGTCTTTAATTTGCCCAAAATCGCTTGTACATCAGCCGATTGACTCATTTCTATTTCTGTAATATTGCCACCGACAATATCCCGTGTTATTCCGAAAAGATTGATTTTGTATTTCATATTTTAGTTGTGCGCTTTGGGTTTCTTAAAACGTTTCGTAAAACTCATTGCTCAAATCTCATGGCCAAAAGAATTATTATCGTTTCTACAATGTTATTCACTAAATTTGTTCAACAAAGAAACTGATTAAAAAGTGCCGACTCAAACTCCCAATATCATTTACGATAACCACGGTCGCCCAATAACGTATTTACGTTTGGCGGTAACAGACCGTTGTAACCTCCGTTGCTTTTATTGTATGCCCGAAGTGGGCGTGAAATACCTGCCCAAATCAAAATTACTGACTTATGAGGAAATGTTGCGTACCGTCTCGGTACTTTCTGAATTAGGAATTTCAAAAGTTAGGATTACGGGTGGCGAACCTTTCGTGCGTCATAACATGATTGATTTTATGTATCAATTATCTGAAATTGAGGGAATTAACGAATTGAATATTACCACAAACGGTATTTTGACGGGACAATATATCCGCCAAATGAAGGAAATGGGCGTTCGTGCTGTCAATTTGAGTTTGGATACTTTAGATAAAAAACGCTTCTTTGAAATTGCTCGTCGGGATGAATTTGATATCGTTTATAAAACACTTTTTGATTTATTAGACGCTGGTTTTGAAGTAAAAGTTAATGCCGTAGTGATGGATGGAAAAAATACCCAAGACATTTTGCCTTTGGTAGAATTAACCCGAAATCATCCCGTTTCTATTCGTTTTATTGAAGAAATGCCTTTCAATGGTGAAGGTTCGCATTACCCAAAATTAGAATGGAATTTACACCGAATTTTATCCGAAATAAAAAGTCAATATCCTGATTTACAGAAGCTTATTGATTCTCCTAATTCAACGTCGTATAATTATCAAGTACCCAATTATCAAGGAAATATTGGCATTATTGCTGCCTTTTCACGTACTTTCTGCGGAACTTGTAATCGCATACGCCTAACCGCAACGGGTGATTTGAAAACCTGTTTGTATGACGATGGCGTATTAAATATCAGGGATTTACTCCGTGATGGAATCACGAACGAAGACCTTAAAAATACGTTTTTGCAAGTTTTTAAAAATCGTCCAAAAGATGGTTTTGAAGCAGAACGTGGTCGTAAATCGGTGATTAGAGAATCTATGACCACGATTGGTGGGTAGATTAAATGTTGTCATAAAACCACTAATTTTCCTTCTAAATAGTATTCTTGAATTCCATCCGTCCAAGTAACTTGAATTTCCCATTCACCCTTTTCTAATTTGTCCGTTGAAAAATCAAACAGCGAAATCTTTTTGAAAGGAATAGTAAAGTTCAGTCGTTTGTTGGAAAGATAAGAAAATGTAATTTCTCCCTTACTAACGTGCGTTGGAAATCCAATTCTCAATACCTGTATGTCGGGTAAATAAGTCATTGTCTTAACCATTTATACGCTAAAACTTTATTTTGAAACCTGATTCTTGTGATTGATACAAATTCAAATTAGGTGTTAATGGATTATGATTTATATCTAAGTATTTTAGATATTTCAGTCCAGTTACTTCCTTTGGCACAAAATGAAGGAGATTATTACTTAAATAAAGTTTTTCTAAGTGCTTTAATCTTTGAATATTAATGGGGAGTTTTTGAATATTATCGTTATCCAAGTGCAAAATTTTTAACTTCGGAAGTTTACCTAATATGTCAAAATCCTTTGATAAGTTCAACTTTTTGTCTTCATCTAAATACAATTCTTCCAAATTTTTGAGTTTAGCAAATTCAATCGGTAAAATCTCAAAATCATTCCCTCCTAAATCTAAAATTTTCAATTTTTGTAGAGAAGCAATCTCCTCTGGAATTAATTTTAGGTGGTCGTTACGAAGACTCAAATACTGCAAGTTTTTAAACTTAGATAATCCAATTGGAAATTCTTTCATTGATTTATTGCTCAAATTAAGTCTATATACTTGTTCAGGTACTTTAAAAGCCTCTTCGAGTTCGGTAAATTCTTTTGTAGTTTGAAGGGAATCAATACTTTGAGCGAATATTTTAAAATTATGAACCAATAAAATATTCAGTAAGATTGGCAATAATAAGATGAGCCTTTTCATAGTTTGAGATGTTTAAGAATTTTTTAATTGATGGCTTCGAGGGTTTAATTCAAACCCTCAAAGCCATATTTATTAATTCCCTTTATTGTCAATATTCATCATAAGCGGTTGGTCGCCGTTGGTAATAATTACCTTTGAATTGGGTGAATTTGCCAATTTATTGAAAGCCTCAATGGTTTTAAATCGAATCAAAAGAGGTGTTAATCCTTCGGCAATTATTTTTTGTGCATCTCTTACACCCACGGCTTCGATAGTACGGCGTTTTGCTTCCTGTCTTTCTTTATCTAAAACAAATTGCATCCTTTGGGCATCCTGTTCAGCTTCGAGTTTATCTTCAATGGCTTTGGTTAATCCCGCTGGCAAAACGATGCTTTTCAACAAAACAGCTTCCACAACAAAGCCTCGGTCTTTCAACTGATTCATCATTAAATTCTTGATAGATTTTTCGATGACTGAACGTTGCCCTGAGTGCATATCTTTGGCAAAATATTGAGAAGAAATATCTGCTACCGCCGACCTAAAAACGGGTAAAATAACCACTTGTTCGTAATTTCTGCCTAATTTCTCCACTATTTTGGGGGCATAACTTCCTTCCAGACGATAAAGAATGGATACATCAGATTGCACTGTAAGACCTTCTTTTGAGGGCAATGGTGACCGCACTTCAATATTCATTGTGCGAGTAGGCATCTTGATAATTGTTGTCACAAATGGATTAAAAAACTTAGCTCCTTCCATCAAAGTTTCAGATTTAATTTTACCAAATGAGCGTTTAACGCCCACCTCTCCTTGTCTAATCACGGTGCAACTCCCCATCAATAAGATGAATAGTGTTGCGAGTGTTGAGAGAAAAAATATTTTCGTTTTCATATTTTTTTTGTTAAAATTTGTCAGAATGTCTTATTGTTTAAAGACACAACAAAAGTATATTGCTAACATTAAACTGGAATTAGGGTGAGATTAAAAGGTAATTAGAGTTTAATTTAACGAAGTCATAGTCCATTTTTTGTGAACTTTTGGTACTTTTGTACTATAATAATTACCTCAAAATGACAATTCCAGAAATATTCGATAATTTCAATAACCTAAAAGTTCTCATCATTGGCGATGTAATGCTCGATGCCTACACGTGGGGAAAAGTAGAAAGAATTTCACCCGAAGCGCCTGTTCCTGTGGTAAACGTCAATAGCCGAGAAATTCGTTTGGGAGGGGCTGGCAACGTTGTTATGAACGTCCAAGCCCTTGGCGCTCAACCCATTATTTGTTCCGTTATTGGCACGGATTCTTACGGTGATTCTTTGCTGAATTTATTGAAAGAACAAAACCTTTCTACGGAAGGAATTATCCAATCCGAAACCCGAATCACCACGGTTAAAGAACGAATTATTGCGGGTTCTCAACAAATTGTAAGGGTTGATACTGAAACGGATAACTTAATTAATACGACTGAACGTCAGATACTTAGCGATAAAATCAAAGAGTTGGCTCAAGATGCAAACGTTATCATTTTTGAAGATTATGATAAAGGCGTTCTTTCAAAAGAATTAATCCATGACATTATTTCTTTTGCCAATGATAACAATATTCCCACCATCGTTGACCCAAAAAAACGCAACTTTCTTTTTTACCAAAAAGCTACCCTTTTTAAACCCAATTTAAAGGAATTGAAAGAAGGATTAGCCATTCATTTTGACGTAAAAAATCCGGATGAATTATCCGCTGCGGTGGCAATGTTGAATAAAACCTTAGCGTTGGGCGGTGTTTTTGTAACACTTTCAGAAAGAGGGGTTTATATAGATTTTAACGACGAACAAAAAGCTATTCCTGCTCATATTCGTACTATTGCGGACGTATCGGGTGCGGGCGATACCGTCATTTCAATTGCGGCTTGTTGTTTGGCTTTGGGACTTTCGCCCGAACTTATTGCGGGACTTTCAAATTTGGGTGGAGGTTTGGTTTGTGAATCGGTGGGCGTTGTCCCGATTGATAAAGAATTATTGAAACAAGAGGCGCTTTTGCATTTGTAATCTGATTCTCCAGCATCGGGAGTTGAAGTAAGATGTAAGATGCTTACACGGGTTTTTCCTCAACTCCCAACATCGTCAAGGCAGGATTTATGGTTCTGGGCGTAATCATAACTTTGAAAATTTTATTGCCTGCCAAACTAAATTCAGCCACAAATTTTCCTTTCTCCTTCAAACTCCGATAAACAGCCGTATAGTTAATTTTCGAGTCCCAACCATTAATTGCCAAAGCTGTTTTCAATTGGTCGAGGCATTTACTGAGGTTTGAAAAGTAATTAAAAATAGTTTCTTTTTGTCGGATGGTATTCAACGAACCAATCGGAATAACGGCTACTTCATAGATAATTTGTTGCTTCATAAAATTAATTGCAATTAAAATGAAAAATTATCTCACTATTTTTCAAACGTAAAACTTTTTATAAACGTTCGGCGTTTTAACATCATACGTATGGAATAAGACAAAAAAGCCCCGCTTACAAGCGAAGTTTTTTTGTTTTTTACTGATTCCTGATTCTGGAGAATTATGCTGACAAAACAGCGGTAAATTCTATTTCTACTAAATATTCTGGCGCTACCAATTTACTAATTTCATAAATCCCTGTGGTTGGTTTGATATCTTTAAAAAATGCTCCATGAGCCTTAGCGATGTTATCAAATTGGGTAATATCCGTCGTGAAAATTCTGGTTCTTACTACATCTTTTAGATTTGCTCCCGCTTCCTCCAACACTTTTGCAATGCGTTCGATAATATTATTTGTTTGGGCAAACGCATCATCCGCTTTCACGATTTCACCGTCCACAATGGCAACAGTGCCTGATACTTCAATAATATTCCCGATTCTGACGGCACGGCAATAACCCATTTTATCTTCCCAAGGTGAACCTGTGAGTATATTTTGTCTTGACATTTTTTAAATTGTTTAATTGAACTACAAATATAATGGACAAAAAAATCTAAAGGAATTCTAATATAATTATGTCGCAATAGCTCGATACTTCCTCGTATTTTTACCACATGACGATTCGTACAAAACTTACGCTCCTTTTTTCAAGCATTGTTTCTACTCTGCTATTGATTTTTTGTATGGTGATTTATCTCGAAAATGAGTTCAATCGGCAACAAGAATTTAAGGCACGTTTGCGTGAAGAAGCCCTAATATCGGCTGAAATTCTGTTTGGAAAAGAAGATATTAGTCCTGATTTATTGAAGTTATTGGATAAAAATCAAATGACCGTTTTGCCCCAAGAAGAAATTGTGGTGTATAATAGTCGAGATAAGTTGATTTATGAAAGTGGTACTGACTACTTGAAAGTTGAGCCGAATATTCTCAACCAAATTCGCCAAGAAAAAGAACTTTTATTCCAACAGGGTAATCATGAAGTATTGGGTTTGGTTTATAATAATGGAAAAGAAAATCTGCTCATAATTGCCTCTGCAAGGGACAAATACGGACTTAGTGAACAGGGAAATCTTGGATTTATACTCACCAGTGGGGGATTATTAATGATTTTAATTTTTTGTTTGACGGGATGGTTTTTTGCGGGAAGAGTACTCAAACCCATTCAAAATATTATTAAAAGCGTTGATAATATCAGTGCTTCACAATTAGATTCACGGCTTGATGAAGGCAATCAAACCGATGAAATTGCGCAACTTGCTCAACGATTTAATAAAATGCTCGACCGTCTGGAAAAGGCGTTTAGACTTCAACGTTCGTTTGTATCGCACGCATCGCACGAGCTACGGACACCGCTCACGGCTATTACTGGACAAATACAGGTTTCGTTATTGGCAAATGATAATCCGCAAGAATTGAAATTGATGATTCAATCTGTTTTGGAAGATGTTCAGCAACTTAATCGTCTGACAAACAATCTGTTGGATATGACCAGTATTGATTCGGATGATTCTCAAACTAATTTCAAAAAAGTCAATATTGCCGAAATAGCGTGGCAGGTTAGGGATATTCTGGTGAAGAAAAATGCTAATCATCAGGCAATTATTCAGTTGGATGATACATCTGATTTGCTACCCGAAATCAAAGGAAATGAAGCTTTATTGTACACTGCTTTTCTCAATTTGATGGAAAATGGCATTAAATTTTCGGGAAATCAATTAGTAAAAGTCAATTTTAAAATCAATGCCAAAGATGTGGTGATCAGTTTCCAAAATGGCGGTACAATCATTCCAAGTTACGAATTGAGTGGCATTTTTGAGTCTTTTCGACGTGGGACAAATGCTCGAAATACCAAAGGGCATGGCGTAGGATTGTCATTAACCCAAAAGATTGTTAACCTTCACAAAGGAAAAATATCGGTAAATTCTTCAGAAAACGAAGGAACTACGTTTACCATCGTACTTCCTAAATAGTAAATTAACATTCTAATTCAATTCTAATTCTGTGCTAATGTTGTGTTAAGTATGAGGTTGTAGTTTTGTTCAAGAAACAAAATCTCAAAACCATGGAAACGATAATTTTGTTAATGGAGTTACTCAACTCCAGCAACATTTCGCAAGAAGGGTATCCGCAAGACCCGGGATATAGCATCCATAACTATAAGCATCCTAATAAGGCAAAAGCCGCCGCCGCAAGGGATCCCAATCGGGGTATTAGGGTTTCATTTGGTGAAACCAGTCGAGACTATAAAAAACCTGCGATGAAAAATAGAGAAAATGTATTGCAGATTTTTAGACGAATAGATGAAAAAGATTATTTGAAAGTAAAAAATTATAAAATGCCTAATAACTAAGAAATTAGATTTGAATTATTTAGTGCTCTCCAAAACAATTGATGGAGATTATGAGATAAGGATGAATAAAATAAATCTTTTCTATGTTATCAAAATTATAAAAAAATAA
>JBBAKY010000102.1:0-13023 GCA_040403295.1 Arcicella sp. | reverse complement strand
AAAAATAAAAGTAGAAATAATTGATAATAATGCTAACAGGCAAATAAAAACGGCTACTCCTTTGGGGAGTTTCTTGCTTTCCATCAATTGGCAAAAAGGAAGAAACAGTGCCCCCAAAATTCCGCCAATTGTCAAAGGCATTAAAAAAACTTTGGCATAATATAAACCAACTATTAATAGCAAAAGTAATAGCATTTTTTTGATTACTGAGGTTATAGATAAGTTCATAATTTTTATTTGTTTAGCTATTTCTGTTTCTCCACTTTACTAATTCAATCCAAATTACAGTAATAAATCCTACGCCAATACAGATTAATAATTGGGCGAAATTTAAGGCTTCAAATTTAAAGAAAATGGCCAATGCAGGAATATATAGCAATAAACTCGTGGTGATAATTGTTGTAATAATTACCCAAAAGACCAAATTATTTTTATACTTCATCGTTGTGAAAATGGAGTAATAAAAGGAACGATTCACTAAAGTCAAAAATACGTTAGCAGTTATCAGCGCTGTAAAAACCATCGCTCTTGTGAGTTGCTCGTTGTAGTTTTTGTGTACTGCGTACTGATAGATAAATAAAGTACCAACGGTTATTAATAGACCTTGTAAAATACTCATTGAAACTTCTTTCCAATTAAAAAAAGTACTGGTCATTGGGCGTGGTGGAAGCGTCATTGTATTTTTTTCCATGGGTTCATTTTCATAAACAACAGAGCAAGTTGGCCCCATCACCAATTCTAAAAAAATAATATGAAGTGGTGAAAAAATATTGGGGTAAATCCAACCTAATGCCAAAGGAACGAAGACTGTCAAAATTATTGGAACGTGGATAGAGATGATAAATTGAATTGCCTTTTTTAGATTGGTATAAATTCTCCTGCCCATCCCGATGGCATCTACCATTTTTGATAAATCGTCATTCATTAGAACCAAGGAAGCAGCTTCTTTTGCAATTTCCGTACCTTTTTTGCCCATCGCTATTCCAATGTGAGCGGCTTTCAAGGCTGGGCCATCATTCACACCATCGCCAGTCATGGCAACTATTTGGTTTTCCGCCTTGAGGGCATTAATAATTTTTAATTTAGCATCGGGAAACATTCGGGTGAAGATTTGCGTATTCATCACCGTTTTTTTTAATTCTGTTTCCGACAATTTCATTAATTCATCGCCTGTTATCGCTATGGGAGATGTTACGTTGTCAAAACCTCGAAATCCAATTTGTTTTGCGATTGATTGGGTTGTTTCACTGTTATCGCCTGTAATGATTTTCACATTAATTCCTGCCTGATAAAAATGTTCTAACACCGCATGAATATTTTTCTTTGGTGGGTCATAAAAAGCCACTAGTCCAATGAAATTAAAGGTGAATTCTTGTTGCGTTTTTGGAAAATTATTTCCTTTAAATATAGATTCCGCTACCCCCAATACTCGATAACCTTCAGATGCTAAAGTGTTTACCGCTTCGTGTATTTGATGGGTTTCGGAATCAGTTAGATGAGATACTTTTATGATAGCTTCCGTCGCTCCTTTGGTGGCTATAATTCTATGACCCGCCGACATGTCTTCAAAAATATGGGTCATCATGGGCGGGATTCCACCCAATGGATATTCATGATTTAAAGAATACTGAGGTCTTTCATCGCTCGAAAATGCTTTTCGGTAGGCTTCGTGTATAGCAATTTCCATGGGGTCGAAAGGGATGGGTTCACTTGCCCACATGGCAATTCTGATAAGTGCTTTATTATCAACATTTATTGCATTTTCTGCCTCCGAAATGGTATTGGTTTTTAAGAAAAATAGTTTCGCCAAGGTCATTTTATTTTCGGTAATTGTTCCCGTTTTATCCGTACAAATTACTGTGGCAGAACCAAGCGTTTCAACGGTTTTCATCTGTTTAACTACAATTCCTTTTTGCATCATTCTCCACGCTCCTAAAGCCATAAAAGTGGTAAATGCTACGGGAATTTCTTCGGGTAAAATGCTCATCGCCAGCGTTAAGGCTTTGAGTAAACTATCCATAATATCGTGAGAATGGAAATAGTTGATGCCCCAGACGACAAAAAATACTACCGCACCCAAAATGGCCATATTTTTAACAAAACTGCCAACCTGTAATTCTAATGGAGTTTTCTCTTCTTTTATGCCTTGCAGACTTTTTCCAATTTTCCCTAACTTTGTTTCACCGCCAATCGCTTTAACGGTGGCAATGGCCAACCCCGTAGCAACGGCTGTGCCTTGAAAAATGAGATTATCAGTTTTGGTACTATCTTTTTTGACCAAATTGGATTCCCCTGTTAAAATGGACTCATTTACCGAAAAATCATTGGAATGAACGATGATACTGTCCGCAGAAATGGTTGTGCCTTCTTCTATCATCAGACTATCGCCAATTACTAAATCCTCACTTTTAATTTCCTCAATTTCTCCTTCCCGAATCACTTTGGATTTGGGTTGCGAAAGGTCTCGTAATTTATCTAAGGCTATTTTACTGCGAGAATCTTGATACAAAGAAATTCCCGAAACCAAGAAAATTGCCGAGACCATAAATATTCCATTACCCGTTTCTCCACTCATAAAATAAATTACCGATGCCACCAATAATAAAACCACCATCGGGTCTTTCAAAAAACCTTTTAACGTTTCCCAAAAGGCATTTTCTTGCTGATAGTTTACTAAATTTTTGCCATGTTTTTCTCTCGATGCAATTACTTCGGCTTGTGATAAGCCTTGAATGTTAAAATTATTTGATGGCATAGTGATTATTTTATTTCTTGAATGTGAGTAAGGGTAATTTTGCCTCTTGAATAAAATGACGAGAAATACTGGTTTCGAAAATACTATTTAAAAATGATTTTTCGTGAATTGCCAAAGCCAGCACCTCTGGCTGATAGGTTTTTATATAAGTTTCTAATCCTTCAATAATGTCAGCACGATGAAGTTGTTGAACCGAAACATCTTCAGTTTCAAATTTTTTCTCTAAATCTGTAATCGTTTCTTCCACGATATGGCCAATATTAGGTTCAAATTCTTCGTGAATATGAATTACCTTACAACTTGCTCCCAAAGGTTTGGCAATGTCTAATATTTTTTGCGTGGCGGAGGTTTCATCTTTTTTGAAATCAGCTGCGTATAAAATTCTTTGTGGATAATCAATCGGAACATTTTTGGAAATCGTGAAAACGGGGCATTCAGCCGTTTTGATAACTTCTTGTGCGTGCGTACCCAGCCATTTATCCAAAAGATCTGAAGCACCTTGCGTACCCATCACAATAAAATCTGCTTTAATCGCTTTAGCAGTTTCAACGATGGTTTCGGCTGTAAATCCGTATTCAAGTTTCTGGATGACTCTTTCAGAAGGTAAATTTGAAATCTCAATAAACTCCTTCGTAAATACTTGTAAGTCTACTGTTGCACTCTTTTCATTGAGCGCAATGGCATCACTTACTTCAAGGGAAGGGTGATTTTTGGGCACCATGGGGATGTGATGAACGTGCAGTAACACCAATTTAGCATCGTAAAGTTTTGCTAACATCCCTGCGTAGCGGGATGCGTGAGCCGCATTTTTACTAAAATCTGTTGGAAAAAGGATGGTTTTCATGATTCGATTTTGTTTAGAAAAAACTTGTGTTATAATAAATTTATTAGTGGCGTAAATGGTAAGAAAAACGCTTTACCTAAGTTTACATTTCGTAAATTTTTAACCTCAATTATAAACGACCATGCTATCATTTTTAATAAAAGGTAGTCATAAATCTTCAAAATGTTACGATTTTTATGCTCGAAATGTAAAAACTAATAAGAATTTAATATGTGATAACCTGCTCGTATGAAGTTTTATTACAGATTTATAAGGTTTTTTCTGAAAACCTTATAAATCTGTAATAAAACCAATGGCATTAAACTTGCTAAGATTGCAGCTACCCACGCACTCATCGGCAAAATTGCCAATCCTAACACTGAACGCATTTGGGGGATAGCATACACAACTACCATTAATCCCGAACATATAATAAGAGCATACCATACGAAATGGTTTTTAGTAATTTCATTAACTATAAATTTTGACTTTGGCGATGACATATTAAAAACGTGAAATAATTGAGCAAACGCTAAGGTTATGAAAGCTACATTATTTAAAATTTTACTATCTGAGGTAATATATTCTTGACAATATAAGACCGTTAAAATTACTGAAATCGTAATTATGGCCGAGTAAAAACCAATCTCAACCCAATCTTTATTGGTAACAATATCCTCTTTCGGGTTTCTGGGTGGTACATCCATTACGGTATTATCACCTTTGCCCAGACCCAGCGCTAAGGCAGGAAAGACATCGGTTACCATATTCAAAAACAAAATCTGCAAGGGCAAAATTGTGGATGCAGGAGCAAGAAACCCTAAAGTCGTAACAATGAAAATCTCGCTCAAATTGCAGGAAACGAGATAAATGACAAATTTCTTGATATTATTGAAAATCTCCCGTCCGTGAGCTACCGCTTCGGCGATGGATGTAAATGAGTCATTTTTTAGAATGATACTGGCGGTTTCTTTTGCCACTTGTGTGCCTCGCAAACCCATTGCAATACCAACATCTGCTTTTTTCAGGGCAGGAGCATCATTTACGCCATCGCCAGTCATGGCAACAATATTTCCTGCTTTTTGAAAAATATCCGCAATATCCAATTTTTGTTTTGGCGTTGTTCGAGCAAATACCGCAGTAGAAAGAATTCTGTTTTTCCAATCTTTAGTAAGTGATTTCGCCTCAGATAATTCACGCCCTGTAATTACATTTTGTTCATTTTCATCCACCAATCCCACTTTTTTTGCAATATTTAAGGCCGTTTTAGGGTGGTCGCCCGTGATCATTACTACTTTGATTCCAGCATCTCGGCAGGTGATGATGGCTTTTTTGATGTCCAATCGAGGTGGGTCAAGGAAACCGATTGCGCCAATATAAATCAAATCATTTAGATAATTTTCATTTAGAATATTAGTTTCTTCTTGGTATGCAAAACCTAAAACTCGTAGTCCTTCTTCCGATAATTTTTCAGAATCTTCGATAATTTTCTTTCTATCGCTTTTACTGATTTCCTTGGTCGTTTTGTCGTAAAGAATTTTATTGCATTTTTCCAATATCTGCTCAACTGAACCTTTTGCGGCTACAAAATTTCCCTTTTCGCTTTTGTGCAGGGTGGCCATCATTTTAGTATCGGCATCAAAAGGAATTTCACCGATGCGTTTGTATTTTTGATGGATTTGTTCAAAAGAAACATTTGAGGTATTCGCCAAATGCAGTAAGGCAATTTCAACGGGGTCGCCCATTGTTTTTTCCTTTTTTCCTTTAATTTCGGAAGTAGCATTGTTGCACAAAGCACCCACAGTTTTTAGCTTTTCAAAATTTTCTATGCTGTATTTTATCTCGACATTATTGAATTTTAGCTGATTATTCTCTATATTAACTTTTACGGATTCTTGTGGAAAAGAAAAAGTATCCACGTAGATTTTATTCTCAGTGAGTGTTCCAGTTTTATCCGTTAAAATCACACTGGTACTTCCTAAAGTTTCCACGGCGGAAAGTTTTTTTACAATGGCATTTCGCTTCGCCATCAAGAGCATTCCGTAGGATAAAGCCACCGTTGACACAATGGGCAAGCCTTCGGGAAAAGCCGCAACTGCTAAAGCAATGGATGTCTCCAGAATTAGTAACCAATTTTTGCCTTGAATGATACCCGTAACCGCAAAAATTACCGTCATGATTAAGGTTATCCAAATCAGTTTTTTGCTCAGTGAAATTAGTTTTTTATCTAAGGGCGTTTGTGTTTCGACTGAGTTCTCAACCAAAGATGTTATTTTACCCAACTCCGTATTTTTGGCAATCCCCGTAATTACGACTTTCCCGTTGCCATTCATTACGGAAGAGCCTTTAAAAACCATGTCGAGTTGGTCGCCGAGTGAGGTATCTTTTGCAAGTATTTCGATATTTTTAAGCATGGGAAGCGATTCACCGGTGAGCGAAGATTCATCACATTGCAATTGATTTGAAACAACCAAACGGCCATCTCCAGGAATTAGATCGCCAGCTTCTAAGACAACCAAATCGCCCGGTGTGATTTTTTCAGCGGCAATTTCCGATATTTTTCCATCCCTGATGACTTTGGATTTGATGATGTCCATCTGCTTTAGGGCGTTCATGGAGCTACGGGCCTGCATTTCCATTAAAAAACCAATCAAAGCATTCACCAATAATACTACAACAATGGAAGCTGATTCTATATAATTTTGAAAATAGAGCGAAACCAAGGCGCCAAAAGCCAATAAATACACAATGGGACTTCGGAATTGTCCAAGAAGAATCAGCCAGATACTTTTTTGTGCTTGAGTTTCGTAAATATTAAATCCGAATTGTTTGTTGCGGAGGTTGGCTTCGGAAGCCACAAGTCCTTGATTTATATCGGTTTGAAGCATTTGTAAAATCTCTTCTACCGATACGGAATGGGGATCTTTAATGGGATATTTGATTTTCATAGGTTTGTTTAGCGATTATTTGGTTTGGTATAAAACAATAAACGTTCTCCAAATTTGAAGAACGTTTGAGTAACACCTAACCACTATTAAAATTTTTATTTATCTTTTTGAACGACATTTTACTGGTTTTCGAGTCAGTAAAATTATAATACAAATTTGGAGTTATTTTTTTAAACAAGTTTTACATAATTTCTAATAAAATTTACATAATTCACAGTTTTAATTAAGCAATCATTGTGAACTAACTGTGTGAATTTTTGCGAAAAATACAATGTTGGCCAGTTTTCCCCAAAACTTAAAGCAAAACGAATGTTCTTATTTCAAATCCTCTAATTTCCAAAGCCAAAAAGCCATCTTTTCATTCAAGGAAGGCGTTTACATTAGCATTTTTATATCAATGTTGTTTTTAATTGTTCGAATAATTCCTTTTGTTTTTCAGTCAATTTTTCTGGAATCTGTACCAATATTTCAAGATAAAAATCGCCAAAACTGTCTTTTTTATCGTAAATTGGCATCCCTTTTCCTTTTAAACGGATGGTTTTCCCATTTTGAGTTCCCTCCGAAATTTTAATTTTAACTTGCCCCGATAAAGTATTTACAATCACCTCCCCACCCAATACGGCGGTGTATAAATCAATGGTTTGCGTATAGGATAAGTCATCTCCTTTTCGGGTAAAATTAGGATGATTTTTGACTTTTATCTTTACAAATAAATCACCTCGATTATTCTCACCGGTGCCCTTTTGACCTTTGTTTTTTATCCGTAATTGTTGACCATTGTACGAACCAGGTTTGGTAGAAATTCGCAATTTTTCGGCATCAACTTGAATCGTTCGGCTGGTACCCTGGTAGGCTTCTTCGAGTGTAATTTCTATTTCGGTTTCATAATCGCCACCTCTTCGATTTTGAGTCTTGCCACCACCTCTGGATTCATTCGAAAAGAATTGTTCAAAGAAATCAGAAAAATCAGATTGTTCTCCAAACGGGTCATTTCCGTTAGATTCGTACCGATATTGCCCGCCGGCATTTCCACCTTTCTGGTTGCCGTATTGTTGCCAATTGGCTCCTAATTCATCATATTTCTTTCTTTTTTCTGGGTTTCCCAATACTTCATTGGCTTCATTGGCGAGTTTAAATTGGTTTTCTGCCGTTTTGTTATTGGGGTTTTTATCGGGATGATTTTTCACCGCTAAAACTCGATAAGCCTTTTTAATTTCTTCTTGGGAAGCTTTTTTATCAACCCCTAATACTTTATAATAGTCTTTATAATCCACTTTTTGGTAAATTTATGTGCGCAATTTTCTTGAAAATAGTTATTCTGTAAAACCAAACAAAGTAACGATAATTAAACGAACTATTGGCTTCTTCCTGTATTAAACTCAACCCTAATTTCGTCCACATTCCAATTTTCGCTCAAAATTCCGTAATTTTGCATCTTGTTACAATTTAATTCTCGTATGAAAAAGAAAGTCGAAATTCTTGCCCCTGCCAAAAACCTTTTTCAAGGGATGGCTGCTATTAATGCGGGTGCAGATGCTGTATATATTGGAGCTCTACAATTTGGAGCAAGGTCAAATGCGACCAATTCTTTGGAGGATATTGCCGAAATGGTGAAGTATGCTCACCTTTTTAAGGCGCAAGTTTTTGTAGTTATTAATACGATTTTGTACGATAATGAACTGGATTTGTGTAAAAAACTAATCCATCAATTATACGACATTGGTGTGGATGCACTCATCGTGCAGGATATGGCAATTATGGAAATGGACTTGCCACCCATCGTTATTCATGCGAGTACGCAAGCAAATAACCGAGATGCCAATCACGTTAAATTCTTGAAAGATGCAGGGATGAAACGGGTTGTATTGGCCAGAGAATTGAATTTAGATCAAGTCAGAGAAATCAGTGAAGCCACTGATGTTGAGTTAGAATTCTTCGTTTCGGGAGCTTTGTGCGTATCTTTTAGTGGTAATTGCTACATGAGTGTTGCCAATGGCGAACGTAGTGCCAATCGAGGTTCTTGCGCTCAAAACTGCCGTTTGCCTTACCAATTAATTGATGGTACGGGCAAAACTTTAATCGCCAACAGTCATTTATTATCCATCAAAGATTTAGATTTAAGTGACCAATTGCCCAATTTGATTGATGCGGGGGTTACTTCTTTTAAAATTGAAGGACGTTTGAAAGACCTTGTGTATGTAAAAAACAATACCTCTTATTTACGGAAGAAATTGGATTCGTTCTTGGAAAATAATACTGCTCAATTTGAAAAGGCTTCTTCGGGTAGAACATTCTACAATTTCGAGCCAGAAATGGACAGAAGTTTCAACCGAGGCTACACGGATTATTTTGTTAATAAACGGAAAGAGAAAATTGGCTCGTGGGAAAGCCCGAAATCGCAAGGGCAATTGATTGGTAAATTGCTGGAAATCAAAGCAAACGGTTACGTTATTGAGAATTTTGAAAAGTTAAATAACGGTGATGGACTATTTTTTGTCAATGAAAATGGCGAACCCGATGGAACGCAAGTAAATATCATTGTCAATGATTTAGTTGTGCCAAATACGTTTAAAAATTTGGCAGTCGGAACGGTCATTTATCGAAATTCGGATGCTGAATTTAACAAAATGGTTGAAAAAGAAAATAGTGCGGTTCGTAAGATTGGCGTGAGCTTAAAATTTACGGAAACAGTCGATGGTTTTCAATTATTAGTGACTGATGAAGATGGACATCAAAGCGTACAAAGTTTTCAGACTGCCAAGGAATTAGCCAAAAGTCAAGAATCTGTGATTCCGAATATTAAAAAGAATCTCGCAAAAACGGGTAATACGCCTTTTATTGTTGATAATGTGGAGGTGGAATTATCAGAAAACTGGTTTTTACCTATTTCAAAAGTGAATGAAATTAGACGTGAAGCCTTGGAACAATTGGTTGAAATTCGGGTAAAAGAATACCATCGAGAAGAATTTCAAATTACGAAAACCGATCATCCTTATCCCGTACAAAAACTGGATTTTATGTACAACGTGTCGAATAAAATGGCAAGAGCATTTTACATGAGACATGGCGTAACTGAAATTGAAAAGGCATTTGAATTGCAATGGGACCCTGGGAAAGCACGGGTAATGACGACTAAATATTGCGTAAAATATGAATTAGGCAAATGTGCAAGATTTCAACGGGAGACGATGGGAGAGAAGTTAGTAGAGCCACTAACCTTGAAACACGGAGAGAATGAGTACAAACTAAAATTCAACTGCAAACCTTGTGAAATGGAAATTTGGGAGAAAGATGCGGAATTGATTTTTGAGGATGAGGACGAGCAAATTGGATATGTTGGGAGGTAAATAATTTCTGGATTTGGATTCTTCATATTAAAGGATTTATAGGAGTGTTTTGGAAGAGAAAATCTAAAAAATCCTTTAATCTGACGAATTCAAAGACAGAGTGAGTCGCATAGGCGGGAATGTCCAAACAAAACACTCTACACCAAATCCGTAGCCACATACCGAACTACCTCTACCCCAAACTTTCTCAAAAACTCCACGCCTTCATCTTTGCCAATCTTTTTATATTCAGCATAAGAATTTAGAAAAATTACTTTTGAAATTTTCATGCTGTAAATAATTCTTGCACAAGCAATACACGGTGAAAGCGTAACGTAAATAGTAGCTCCTTCAATCAAAGCGCCGTTTTTTGCGGCATATAAAATGGCATTTTGTTCGGCATGAAGTGCCAATGAACAACTTCCTTTCGAGTCTCTTTCGCAACCATCAATGGGAAATTCTTCATCGCAGTTGTGCGTTCCTGCGGGAGGGCCATTATAACCAATGGAAATAATTCGAGTATCTTGGGTCAATACTGCACCGACTTGGGCTTTGATACAATGGGAACGTTTAGCAAGATTAACTGCTAACTCCATGAAAATATCATCAAATTCGGGTTTTTGCATAAAATGAAGTAAAAATAAAGTGGAAATAAGTCAGAATACTTAATGGAGAAGTGAATTAAAACTCTCATTTTTAATTGCTTGTTTTTCATTCTGACTTATTTATTGAATTTAATGTTGAACGCCACCCGCACCATGTACGTGTCCGTGATCAAGTTCAATTTGTGTAGCATCTCTTACGCCAATAATTGTACCTTTAAAATACATTTCTTTATCAACCAAAGGATGATTAAAGTCCATTCTTACCACATCAGCTTCAATGGCAATAACTCTACCATTTAGTTGATTTCCTGAGTCATCTGTCATCGGAAGATAGTTTCCAACCTCCAACATTTCTTCCACAAATTCGCCATCTACTTTAAAAATATCTTTTGGTAATTCCACAATGGCCGTTGGATCAAATTCACCGTAACCATTTTCAGCAGGAATTGAAAACTCAAATGTATCACCTTCCGAAAGTCCTTCGATATTTTCCTCAAAAGCCTCTGGCAAACCGCTCAATCCTTGGATAAATGCCATTGGGTCGTCTTGTTCAACGGTTTCAATTAATTCCTTTTGTCCTTCTGCATCCGTTACCGTTAATTCATAAGATAAGGTAACCACTTTTTCATTCGTAATTTGCATTGCTATCAATTTTTTAAAATGTTAAACGAAGTTACAAATAACCAACAAAAGGGTAATCCTTTTTTCTTAACTTTATGTTTTAATAACCTAAAAAACTGCTATTTTGAACTTCTTAGCCCATATTTATTTATCTGGTGATAACGATGATATTAAAATTGGAAATTTTTTAGGCGATTTTGTCAAAGGTCGTTTGAACAAATTAACCAATGCCCAATACTCGGAAAGTGTCATAAAAGGCATGGCTCTTCACCGTGAAATTGATTTTTTTACCGATACACATCCCATCGTAAGACAAAGTAGCGACCGCTT
The DNA here is from genome assembly GCA_040403295.1 of Arcicella sp. GTDB lineage: Bacteria > Bacteroidota > Bacteroidia > Cytophagales > Spirosomataceae > Arcicella. The sequence goes on along the minus strand of JBBAKY010000102.1, from coordinate 1,615 downwards.
GAAACCTAAATACCATAAGTTTTCTGGTATTGTGATTGATATGTTTTATGACCATGTTTTAGCGAAGAATTTCCATCAATATTCCGCCCTTTCACTCGGAGAATACGCTCAGAATTTTTATAGTTTATTGGAAAAACGAAAAGCCGAAATCCCCGAACCCATGGAAAGAATGGTAAAATCAATGGTTACACGGAATTGGTTATTAGGCTATAAATCTTACGAAGGGATTGAATGGGCTTTGAGGGGAATTGCTAAAAGACTAAGTTTTGAATCAGGAATCGAAAATGCCACCGATGAATTACGAAAAGAGTATGATTTATACGAAGCAGAATTTCAACAGTTTTTTCCGGAAATAATTAACAATAGTAATAAATTTCTGATGGCACAAGGATAGCACGGATTGAAAAGATTTTAATTTTGATAGAAAATTACGAATCAATCTATGATAAAAGTAAACCATTCCATTAAATCTTTATGTCATTTAATCACAATATTATGCCCAAAACAGCCTCCGAAGTACTAAAAGATTTAAAGAAAAAATTATATTCGCCTCTGTATTTACTACACGGAGACGAACCTTATTATACCGAAAAAGTTTCTGATTATATTGAAGAACACGCCCTCGCTTCAGCCGATAGAAGTTTTAATCAATTTGTTTTTTTTGGGAAAGACTTAACAATTCCTGCGTTGTTGTCGCACGCCAAACGTTTTCCCATGATGGCGGAGAGACAATTGATTTTAGTAAAAGAAGCCCAAGGATTGCAAGGAATTGAGCAAAAAGAAATGCAGGTCGCCCTCGAGAACTATGCTAAAAAACCGATGTCTTCAACAATTTTAGTCCTTGTCTTTAAAACGGGAGCTGATGAAAGAAAGACTTGGGTAAAGGCTTTTGACAAGGCTGGAGTGATGATGCCTTCCAAAAAATTGTACGACAATAAAATTCCCGATTGGATTTTGGAATATTGCCACGAAAATGGTTTAAAGATTAGTCGTAAAGCAATAGAAATGCTTTGCGAGAACGTTGGTAATGATTTGAAGCGTTTAGCCTCGGAGATTGACAAGATTATGCTTAATTTGAGAGTTGATGAGGAAATCAATGCTCAGGTTGTGGAGAAATTTGTCGGAATCAGCAAAGAATATAATTATTTTGAGTTTCAGAAGGCATTAATTAACAAAGATGTACTGAAAGCTAATCAGATTGTAAATTTCTTTGCGGCCAATCCCAAAGACAACCCTTTAGCGCCCGTCGTTATTTTGCTGTACAGTTTTTTCTCGAAAGTATTATTGACCCATGCCACACAAGATAAATCAGAAAGAAATTTGGCGGTTGTTTTGGGCGTAAATCCTTTTTTCACCAAAGATTATGGCTTGGCATCCAGAAATTATAGTTTAGCAAAAGTGGTTCAAATTATTGCTGATATTAAGAAATTAGACTTAAAATCCAAAGGAGTGGAGGCTGGTTCTATGACGGATGGCGAAGCCTTGAGAGAGATGACATTCAGAACTTTACATTGATAAATAATGAAGTCAGTATTATGAATATAGAATTAGGGAGTAATGAAATAGCTCTAAGTTCTAAAATCCTTGTTTTAAATTTTGACTTATAACTAATTTT
>JBBAKY010000101.1:0-13083 GCA_040403295.1 Arcicella sp. | reverse complement strand
ATAATATTTAATTAATTCATATTTGGACAAATTCCTAATCTCTAATTTACCTAATCTCTAATAACTACTCCGTTAAGGCTTTTACTTGGGCAACGAGTGCATCGAAATTGAGCGGTTTTGCCAACATATCGTCGAAACCTGCTTCTTTAAAATCATCCATTGAATAATTACGAGCGTTTCCCGTAATCGCAATCATTGGCAATTTTGCTTTTTTCTCATCTTTCAATCCACGAACGGCTTTCGCACATTCCATTCCGTCCATTACGGGCATATTGATGTCAAGCAAAAGAATATCAAAATCCTCTTTTTCCAGAGCATCTAAAACTTGCTGTCCATTTTTCACAGAATGGATTTCAAAGTTTTGAAATTCTAATATTTTTTTAGCAAGGTTTTGGATAACTGAGCTATCTTCGGCAATTAAGACTTTTTTCATATCAAACTTAAAATTTATTGTTGTGGTAAAGATAAGAAACCGTTGGCAATTATTTATTGGTGATGAATGATATGTGATAATTAAAAATTAAAAATTATAAATTAAAAATTGCAAATATCTAAATATCAATGTGTTGCAAATTTAATTTCAATAAATTACTTTTATTTTAGAATTCAAGAATAATCCAAATCTACTCATTTTTACTAACCAAATACTGTTCAAAAAGCACCAAACAGGCAATTTTGGCCATTTTTACATCCCCGTGTAAACCGAGTGTTCGTAGTCGATTTTCGATAGAATCAGGGTAGTTTTGAAACCAATCTAAATCTAAAAGCGTAGTATCCGATAATCCAGATTCGTTGATTACGGGCAAATTATTAACTAATTGAGGATTACCTTCCAAATAATTCATTAAATCCTTTATCGTTAACCCTTTTTGAATAATTCCTGTGCTATCTACACTGGAAATAGCCCCTTTCAAATCCGATTTTTGAATTGAAAAGACTTTCTGAATTCGGTTTTCTATTTTAGATTTTAACGGAAAAAGTGATTCTAATTGTTGTAAACCAACTTGCTGAATATTTTTTCCGAGATAATCTGGCACGTTCAGTTCCAAACAATAAAGATTTTGATTATCAAAAGCGTATTTCGATTTATCATTAACGTCCAATAGAACTCGACTTGTTTTTTGGTCGTATAATATTTGATAAATTAACGTTAAAGGGCAATTGATAAATTTATATTCGGTCGATGATTCTTTGATAAATTCAGTAGCGGCACCAACTTTATAAGTTGATAATTCAATTTTATAACTTTGATTTCTCGGTTTATTAACAATGATAGGTTGGTCATAATTTTGCAAATCTCCCGTTGATTGCGTGTAAGAGGCCTCTTGATATTCATGTTTCATCGTAAAGGCTACGGGTTCACGATTGATTAATTTTCTCATAACAACTTCGTCAATCTCATCGGGCGAACAAAACGCTTGCACTACGCCATCTTGGTCAATGACAACGGTATGAGGAATAAAATGATGATAAAACATCTTATTCAATTTATGGCCCCAATCCATGGCGTAGGTGATATTTTTATGGCCTTTTTTAGCAATAAAGGCATCTACCTTATCACGATTTTCATCTGAAACGGCGATGAATTTCACGGCATCTCCGAATTGCGCTTGAAGTTTATCGAAGTGCTTTAACGATGGAATACAGGGAGCGCAATAAGTCGCCCAGAATTCCATGACAATAATTTTTCCATGAAGTTCGCTTAATGACAGATTTTTTTCTGAGCCATTGGCAGTAATGACAGCCATCGCAAATTCAGGGCAAACTTTCCCTAACATCGGTGGGTCGGTTTGTGCCATGAAAGTTTGAGCGAAAAGAGAGTTTGTAAGGATTACAAAAGCTACAAAAAGTAGTTTTTTCATAAGCAATATTAATTTTAAGATACTGGATAAGCTTATCCTAAAATTGTGCCGTTTTTGGCTGTTGTATGAATAATGGTAACAAAAATTATCTTATATTAAACCAGTAATCTGATAAAATTACTAAATTTTCTCAAAGGAAGATAATGTTATCGCATAAATTTGAAAATGGGAAATAAATATTGTACATAACTCTTATTTTTGAGATTAAGTGGCTGATTTACAGTTAAATAGATGGTATTTGTTTGCTAAATTCTGAAAATGAAAAGAGTTTCACAAAGTAAATTATGCTTACTTTATGAAACTCCTTAACTCAAAAACTTATGAAATATGCGATTGTAAGGGAATCCGATTTAATCTTTTCCCCGTTAAATTAAACACTGCATTGGCAATTGCGGCTCCAATTGGGCCAATGGGAGGTTCTCCAACACCACGGGGATTATCGCCACTTGACAATAAAACTACGTCAATCTCGGGAGCATCACGTAGATATGCCATGGGATAATATCCGAAGGCATTGGGGGTTGCTAAGCCATCTTTCACGGTTACCTCTTCAAAAAGAGTGGCGCTTAAACCCATAATAATGGCACCTTCGGTTTGTGCTTTTACGCCATCTGGATTGATAATTATCCCGGGGTCGATGGCGCAAGTTACTTTTTTGACTTTGATTTGCCCATTCTTTATTTCCACTTCTGCTACTTGTGCGACGGGCGTATTTACGTCAATTGAACAAGCTAAACCCATTGCACGGCCTTCTGGGAGAGATTTCCCCCAACCCGCTTTTTCACAAGCAGCTTTCAACACATTTTTAATTGAACGTCCTCTTTCGTCATCGGGAAGGTGCTTTAATCTGAAAGCCAAAGGGTCTTGCTTCGAATGGTGAGCGAGTTCGTCCATGAAAGATTCAATGGCAAAGGTATTCGCCAAAAGTCCAAGTCCACGCCACCAACTGGTTTGAAAAGGTAATTCTTTGTGATACGCCGTGGTGCTGTAATTTTTTATATTTTTATATTGAATCATACCGCCTCTCCAAGCGCCAAAATCCGCACCAACCAATGATTCTGCAATGGATGAACTGAGGGGTTTGAAAATATTGGCTAAAATAGCAGAATTGAAAGCAACATCGGCACTGGCGGTATGATGTTCGAGGGCTTCAATCGTTCCGTTGGCATCTAATTTGGCCTTCAAAATATTGTGCGTTGGTGGGCGGAGAACGCCATTTTGAAACTCTTCGGTACGTTCAAAAAATACGTGTACGGGCTTTCCAACGGATTTCGACATTAAAGCGGCCTCAATGGCATGGGATGTTTGAAGTCTTCTGCCAAATCCGCCACCCAAATATTGCGACTGAATATCCACGTTTTCTGCATCAATTTTCAAGGCTTTTGCTACATCATCACGGGTGATTTTGGCTACTTGCGTACTCATTTTTACGACCACTTTGCCATCCTGATAAAAAGCGACAGATCCGTTGGGTTCAATGTGCGCATGAGCGCCCAATGGACTATAATATTCTTTTGTAAAAGTGTCTTCATTCTTCAAAATAGCAGTATTTCCTTCTTTTTGAATAATAACATCTTTGCCAACACCCACTTTCACCAATGCTTCAACGTCTGCCTGTTGCACTAATTTATCGGGCATTATCCAGTTAATTTTGAGTGCTTTTTTGGCATCTTCTGCTTGTACTCTTGATTTTGCTACTACGCCCGCAAAACTATCTTCAATAATTACTTTTACGACGCCGGGCATATTTGTAGCATTTCCCGCTTCGGCACTTTTGAAAACTGCTCCAAAAACGGGTGGACGAGCTACAGAACCAAAAAGCATATCTGGGAAAGTAGAATCAATGCCGTACAAGGTTTCTCCTTTTACTTTTGGTACTAAATCAATGCGGGGAATGGGTTTTCCGATGAGGGTGAAATCTTTTTTTGATTTCAAGACAAGATTCTCGATTTTTAAATGCCAATCCGTTGATTTTGTGGCTATTTCTGCAAAAGATAATTTTGCATTTGCCCCTATCACTTCACCATTTTTAACGGTTAATGTATTGGCTGGAACGCCCATGAGTTTAGCTGCATTTACTTTTATCATTTCTCGCATGGTGGAGGCCAGTTCTCTAAGCGGTTGATAGAGCGTTGAAACGGTGAGACTCCCGCCCGTTGATAAAGCATCAATTGGACCGTGATTGGTGGTAGCGTGAACAACTTTGATGTTATTAAAGTCCATTTCCAATTCTTCGGCGGCAATTTGCGCTAAAGCCGTAAAAATTCCTTGACCCATTTCTACTTTTGGAGAGTGCAAAATTACGCTACCATCTTGCTGTAATTCAAACCAAATATAGGCTTCGTACTCATTTTTATATCCAACACCGCCTTCATCCACTTTTTGGGCAATGGTTCTTCTGAGCGGTCCGCAAGCCACGACGCCAACGCCCAATAATACGCCCAATCCAACCCCAGTTTTGAGGATAAACCCTCGACGATTAATAGATTTCTTTTCCATATTTTGAAGATGTTAGGGAGATTATAGTTGAGAAGATTTTATTTCCGCTGCCCGATGAATGGCTTTTCGCATACGATAATACGTTCCACAGCGACAAATATTGGTAATATTATCATCAATTTCTTCATCGGTCGGATTTGGAATTTTATCTAAAAGATTTGCAACCGACATCATAAAACCTGGCTGACAATACCCACATTGAGGTACAATTTCCTCAATCCAAGCTTGTTGAACGGGATGCAATTTTTCGCCCGAAGACAGTCCTTCGATGGTTGTAATGTGTTTGCTTTGAGCATATTGCGCAGCAAATGAACACGAACGGATGGCATCTCCATCAATGTGAACCGTGCAAGCGCCACAAGCCGCTTGTCCGCAGCCGAACTTTGTGCCTTTCATGTTCAGCACATCACGTACCACCCACAACAAAGGCATGTTTTCTGGCACATCCACCGTTTTGGGAATGCCATTTATGGTAAAATCTATTCTCATTTTTTGAGGAGTTTAATATTTTGAAAATTATAGAGAACGTAGGCTGGGTTCAAAACCCAGCCTACGTTAATCTTAACTAAATAACTCACTTAACCGCCGCCCCATTGTCCGCCCAATCTTTCACGGCCTTGGCAAATTGTGCTTGATTAAGCGGAGGTAATGAGCGCCCTTTTCCAGGATTCCAAGCCCAAAGAACCAACGTATCTTTAGTCATATGGTGGACTAATTCCTCCAGATTTTTTCCGCCATTTGTCTTTATATTCAAAATAGATTCTCCAATTTCTTCATCGGATAAACCCTGCCAAGCCATGCCAATAGGAGCTAAATGCCATTTGGGCGCTCCGGGAACGTTGGAATAAGGATTATTTGTTTTTTGATGGCAAGTATTACAGCGCATCGCTGCCAGTCCTTCGTTATCTTTTCCTCTTTGCACATTGAAAAGATGGACGTGCCTATCATTCCCTTGCCTCGGATGGTCGTCGGATGGATGACAGTTCATGCAACGTGGGTGTTTTATAACCGTGAGCATTTGCTTAAATGAGTCCAACGATTTCTCTTTTTTTAGGGCTGTTTCGTCCTGTATTTGAAATGAACTGATACTTAAAATAATGATGCTAAAGGCTGCCATAAAGGCAATTGAGTGAATCTTTTTCATAAGTTTTGATTTAGCGAATATATTTTCTCTGTTAAATTTAATCTGATTGTTGATATTTAAAAAGTTAAATCTTGCCCTTATTTTATTAAAACTCTTTTGATTTCATACTGTTTCATTAAATATCATCATTAACATTAAAAATATGCCAGACAAATTTCTTACCGCTGAATGGAACAATCTCATTATGGCGAATTACGTGATTGACCCCAAAATTTTACTGCCATATTTACCGCCCAAAACTGAGTTAGATTATTTCAACGGGGTTTGTTACGTCAGTTTAATCGGTTTTATGTTTGAAAAAACGAAAATTTTAGGTCTATCTTTTCCTTTTCACGTCAATTTTGAAGAAGTGAACCTTCGTTTCTATGTGCGAGTAAAAGATGGAAATACGTGGAAAAGAGGCGCCGTTTTCATTAAAGAAATTGTTCCAAAATTAGCTATTACTTTGATTGCCAATACTTTATATCGTGAAAAATATATTACGTTAGCGATGAATCACTTTCACAAAGAAACGGAAAACGAAATCAATTTGGGTTATCATTGGAAATTTAAAGGCATTTGGAATAAATTAGAAGCAACTACCGAGAAAATTTCTACCCCAATGATTGAAGGAAGCAAGGAACAATTTATCGCCGAGCATTATTGGGGCTATTCAAAATACAGCGAAACTACCACTTTTGAGTACGGCGTGCAGCATCCGTCATGGCAAATTCATAAGGTCAAAAATTATAAAATTGAATGTGATTTTGAAAAATTGTACGGTAAAACTTTCTCATTTTTAAATGAAAATGCTCCTGATAGTGTGTTTATGGCAAAAGGCTCAGCTATAAGTATTTTGCACAAAAAGAATTTATAACAGATTGATCAAAAACTAATTCTTTTCGCCACTTTATCAACTCTTTGCCTTGCTGTTTGTATTTTTGTTAGAGAATGAATTTTAATGTTCAATTCTCAATGTTTAATCGGGCGGCGTTCCGTATTCAATTTTCAACTAAAAAGGAGCAATGAGACTTCTTCTAAAATCCCCTAATGGCAAGACCTTCCAATAACCCTAACGATAAAACAAAAGAAAAAAAATCCCACGAAACGCCCCTTTCAAAGCAATACAATCAAATTAAATTGAAATATCCAGGGGCTTTGTTGTTGTTTCGGGTTGGTGATTTTTATGAGACTTTTGGGGAAGATGCCGTGCGTGCCTCTAAAATTCTGAATATTACGCTTACCCGTCGAAATAATGGAAATGCCGATGACCATTTGGCGGGTTTTCCGCATCATTCTTTGGATAATTATCTCCCCCGTTTAGTGCGTGCAGGCGAGCGAGTGGCCATTTGCGACCAGTTAGAAGACCCCGCAACGGCAAAAGGAATCGTGAAAAGAGGCGTAACAGAATTGGTGACACCAGGGGTTTCCTACAACGATAATGTGTTGGATATGAAGCAAAATAATTATTTGGCTTCCATCAGTTTTTCATCGTTTTCAAAGGAAATTTTGGGGGTTGCTTTTTTGGATATTTCAACGGGCGAATTTCTTTGCTCGCAGGGAAATGTGGCATATATTGAGAAATTACTACAAAGTTTTTCGCCTTCGGAAGTCTTATTTTGCAAGAAAAATCGGCAGGAATATACCCAAATATTTGGGGATAAATATTTAACATTTGGTTTGGATGATTGGGCTTTTAAGCATGATTTTGCTTACCCATTATTGACTAATCACTTCAAAACCAATAATTTAAAAGGTTTCGGTATTGAATCACTCACCGAAGGAATTATTGCGGCGGGCGTGATCATGCACTATTTGTCCGAAACTGAACACAAGCAAGTGGGGCATATTTCTCGCATCAATCGTTTGGAAGAAGAGAAATATGTGTGGTTGGATAAATTTACGATTCGCAACTTGGAATTAGTGTCGGCACAGCAGGAGGGCGGAATTCCGTTAATTCAAATTCTCGACCACACCATGACACCGATGGGCGCAAGGTTGTTGAGAAAATGGTTGGTTTTACCACTCAAAGAAAAAGCGCAAATTCAAGAGCGATTAAACACAGTTTCTTATTTTAAAGAAAACGAAGAATTGCGTGAAAGTTTAGAATCTCATTTGAAACAAATTGGTGATTTAGAGCGACTTATCTCGAAAGTAGCCGTTCGTAGAATTAATCCAAGAGAATTATTAGCCCTCAAAAAAGCACTTCTTCACATCGAACCTAGCCGTTGGCAATTGATCAATGGTAAGCCTTTAGAAATTGTGGGTGGTTTTCATTCTGAAAAAGATGCTCGTGAATTGGCCGTTGGAGGAGGAATTTTTGATGATGATACCGAAAGAAATGAAATCAGTAGCGATGACTTTTTGAATGAAGTTCTCAATCCTGACTATAAGCAATCGGCAGTTGACAGTCAGCAATCAACAGTTGAGGAAAGTAAAAATGAACTCAAAACTGAAGACTCAAAGCTCAAAGCTCATGGCTCAGAACTATTAAAAAAATACGCTGACCAACTAAATCCTTGTCAATTTTTATTGGATAAAATTCAGAAAGAACTTCGGGATGATTTACCCATTTTGAGCAATCAAGGAGGAATGATTCGGCAGGGAGTGGATGAAGATTTAGACCATCTTTTGGGCATTGCCTTCACAGGAAAGGACTTTTTGATGCAAATTCAAAATCGTGAAATTGAACGGACGGGTATTACTTCTTTAAAGATTTCGTTCAATCGAGTTTTTGGATATTATTTAGAAGTTACTAATTCTCATAAAGATAAAGTTCCCGAAGACTGGATTCGTAAACAGACGCTTGTAAATGCCGAAAGATACATCACGCCCGAATTAAAGGAATATGAAGAAACCATCTTAGGTGCGGAGGATAAAATCAACGTTATCGAACAAAGAATTTTCAATGAATTAGTAAATGTAGCCAACGAGTATATTCACCAAATTCAACAAAATGCCAAGATTATTGCGGTGCTTGACGTATTAACAAATTTTGCGAAAGTGGCGGTTAAAAATAATTATTCAAAGCCGCAAGTAACTGATAGTAAGGTGCTTAGTGTGATTAATGGACGACATCCTGTTATTGAACAACAGTTGCCTTTGGGAGAAAAATATGTGCCAAACGATTTATATTTGGATGATTCAACCCAGCAAATTATCATCATCACGGGCCCAAATATGGCGGGAAAATCTGCCCTTCTGCGACAAACCGCTTTAATTGTTTTGATGGCTCAAATTGGTAGTTTCGTTCCCGCAACCGAAGCAAATATTGGGATTGTCGATAAAGTATTTACTCGGGTTGGGGCAAGTGATAATTTATCGAAAGGAGAATCAACATTTATGGTCGAAATGACCGAAACGGCCAGTATCCTAAACAACCTTTCGGACAGAAGTCTCGTCTTAATGGATGAGATTGGTCGTGGAACGAGTACCTACGATGGCGTTTCGATTGCTTGGGCGATTGCGGAGTTTTTGCATAATCACTCAAATTGCCGCCCAAAAACGCTTTTTGCCACCCATTATCACGAATTGAATGAATTGGCGAATGACTTTTCAAGAATCAAAAACTTCAACGTTTCGGTAAAAGAAATCAACGGGAAAGTGATTTTTATGCGCAAGCTACAAGAAGGTGGTTCAGAGCATAGTTTTGGAATTCATGTGGCTCAATTGGCTGGAATCCCACAAAATGTAGTGTTTCGGGCGAGTGAAATATTGGTAGAATTAGAGAAAAATCGTTCCAAAGAACAGCACCGCCAAACCATCAAAGAAATGCCAAAACAGAATTTTCAAATGGCAATTTTTGAAGCAGAAAAGAATCCTAAAACGGAAAAAATTGAAGCACTTTTGAAAAACATGGATATTAATACGATGTCACCGATTGAAGCGTTATTAAAACTTAATGAAGTGAAACGAGTCTTTGAAGGTTAATTTTGAAAATAAAATGTAAGATTATTCGTATCAATGCAATCAAAAAATAAAATATTAGGAAAAATTCCGTAAAATAGATATGGTTTTTCCTAAATCTATCCCTTTCAAAAAAACGTATATACACAGGCAGTATTTTATAACCCCCAAAAATAACCCATAAATTTAAGCTGTAAAACCTATCATACTAAATGAAAAATTTTAGCACATTACTACTTTTTCTACTTGTCTGTACTTCTTTAAAAGCACAGAAATTCTTTGCTACGACCTTTGATAAACTTCCCCAAAGTTATCAATTATATCCCCGAAATGACCAAAGTGAGGCTTTTGTTCCTATTTCTGGAAAAATAGAAGAAGCTGGATGGGAATATTTTTCAGTCCAAATTCTTAGAAACAAACAAATTATTGGCTATCAAAAAGCCAGTCTTGCTTACGTAAATACAGTGGGTAAATTTGCTTTTTTACCCGTTAGAATCAAAGCGGAAAAAGCAGAATACGATTTCAAGATTTATGCGGTTAAGGGAAAGGATTCTATCAATGTGGTAAATCGTGAAAATATCGTTTCGGGTGATGTCTATATCATGTCTGGGCAATCAAATGCCACCGTTTTTTTTAACGATTCTCGAAAAAATGAATTCTGCCGAACATTCGGAAAAATATCAGGAACTTGGGGAATAGATACCGCTAATCTAGCGGATACGCTCTGGGCTTTATCGAATCAAGATGCTTATAACCAGGGAGTTGGCACGATGGGTTTTGAATTTCAGCAAACTATTTTAGAAAAATATGGGATTCCAACGTGCTTAATTAATGGAGGATTTAATTGGTCGTCGATGAAACAACACGCTACTCGAACCGCTAATAATCCAACTGATTTGACCAATGGCTACGGCAGAATGTTGTATAGAATTCAGAAAGCTGGGGTGTCACAATCGGTCAAAGCCATGATTTATCGACAAGGTGAAACGGAGGCTTACGGAGAAGGAACTGATTGGGGAGGCAATTTTGATGTGTATTATAAGAATTTAAAAACAGATTTGCCTTCCATAAAACAAATCTATCTTTTTCAAATTGACATCATTGATTTTGCCCGTCCAGATGCGCCACAAGTACGTGATATTCAACGAAAAGAAGCGGATAAATACCCTGATATTCAAGTAGTTGCATCCGTTGGAACGCCAGGGTTTGATGGTTTGCATTATTCCACCGAAGGTTATATTCAGAATGCCCAAGAGTTTGCCAGATTGGTGGGTCGAGATTTTTATAATTCAACCGATACCGATAATATTAATGCCCCAAATATCCGAAGAGCATTTTTCTCGAACAAAGAAAAAACAGAAATCACCTTACTTTTTGATAATGGACAAGAGTTGATTTGGACAGACCAAGTTCGGAACTTGTTGATGAAAAATCAGTATTATTTAAACGGCATTAATGGCGTAGTTTCTGCTGGTTTGGCGGTCGCTAATCAGGTAGTGTTGAAACTAAACTCACCCACTACCGCCAATTTAGTTTCGTATTTACCGCCATTGATTGATTCAAAAAGTCCAGATTTCCCTTATACTGGCCCCTATATCAAGAACAAACGTGGCTTGCGAGCTTTATCATTTTTTGAAGTTATAATTGAACCTTTTGTGCCAATTCCTGCGGTAACTTTTTCAAAAATTCCTCAAAGTTTTCAATTATTTCCACGTAATGCAAAAAATGAAGCCGTAATTGATATTAAGGGGAAAATAGAAACGACTGACTATAATACTTTATCATTGTTGGTTTTTCGTAATAATTCGATGGTGAAATATTTCAAAAGTGCTTTAAATTTTACAGGAACTATCGCAAATTTTTCTTTTTCACATACTATAAAAGCTGAATTAGCAAATTATAATTTTAGATTATACGCCATCAAAGGCGCTGATTCTGTGTTAGTTACTTCCCGTGAAAATGTAGTTTCGGGTGATGCTTATCTTATTAATGGACAATCAAATGCGGCCGCATGGGGTGTATCAACAACCTTCCCAAATTCTGATTATCGAAATGATTTTTGTCGAACTTTTGGGCAAGCAAAAACGGCAAATCCATTCATTACCGAATCAGATACTACTTGGGCATTGTCAAATAATGGAAAGCCTTACGTGGGCGTTTGGGGCATTGAATTGCAGAAACAAATTGTAGAAAAATACGGAATTCCAGTTTGTTTTATGAACGAAGCCATTAGTGGTTCTGCCATTACGGAACATACCATTCGTGATGCCGCCAATCCAAGCAATGTAACAAATGTGTATGGAAGACTTTTATACAGAGCTAAAAAATCGGGGCATTTCGATAATTTGAAAGGGTTTTTCTATTGGCAAGGTGAAGCGGAGGCCATTGATAAACCCGCTGTCTGGAAACCTGAATTTGAAAAATTGTATAATTTTTGGAAAACAGATTATCCTTCGGTCGGGAAATTCTATATTTTTCAGATAAATATTACGGGTTTTCCGTTTTCGGAAGCAGCAGATTTACGTGACTATCAACGCCAAATCAAGAAGACTTTTCCCAAAACTGAAATCATTGCGACCATCGGAAATGCTGGGTACGACGGAGGGCATTATTCAGTGAATGGTTATAAAAAAATGGCAACCGATGTATTCAAATTGGTTTCTCGTGATTTTTATGGTTCAACGGATACTTTGCAAATCAACTCGCCAAATGTGCAAAAAGTCTATTATTCCAAGGTGGCTAAAGATGAAATAACGGTGCTTTTTGAAGATTCACAAAAAATGGTTTGGCTGGCAGATTCCACCTACAATCAAGATAATGGCACGCTTCGGAAGTATTTTATGAAAGATTTTATTTACCTCAATAATGCCACGGATAAGGTTGTTTCTGGAAGAGCCGAAAACAATAAAATTATTTTGAAAACTTCGGGATATACTGGAACCCAAACACTTACATATTTGCCTGCTTATTATCCTTTAAATTATCCCATTGATTTGAGAGGGGTTTTTGTCGGACCTTTTCTGAAAAATCAGCGGGGAATGAGTGCATTTTCATTCAACAAGCAAGCCATTGCTGAACCTTTAAATTCTCCCACGTTGTTGGCTAAAATTCAAACGGCTACTTCTGTACAATTATCGTGGAAGGAGGTTGTCAATGCGGCTTATGTTTTAGAGATAAAAGATTTGCAAACTGAAAATTTTAAACTGGTAAAAAATATTCCAAAAGCAACGCTGTCATTTTTAGTGGATAATTTAGCAGGAAATACATTATATACTTTCAGAATAAGAGCCATTTTAGACAACGTAGAATCAGAAAATTCAAGTGTACAGATTCAAATGCCTAAAGCCTTAGATTTGCCAAATCTGACCGCTAATGCTACTGGAATTGAGTCCATAAAATTAGCTTGGAAAGCAGTTCCAGAGGCTATTAGTTATCTCATTGAAAGGAAAAACCTAACGACAAATTCCTTTGAACAAATTGCCAAAGTAGAAGTAAATGTAATGGATTATCAAGATAAGTATCTGAAAAACAGTACTTTATATGCTTATCGAATTAAAGCAATTGGAACGTTTACCGAATCTGGTTATGCAAATGCTGAAGTTACAACGCTCGTTCCTTTGCAAAGTCCAGAACTTGCTTTGACTGTTTTATACTATAATTCGCTAAGATTAAATTGGAAATCCGTACCCAATG
>JBBAKY010000100.1:0-13263 GCA_040403295.1 Arcicella sp. | reverse complement strand
TAATTTTTCCCCCTTCGGAAAAAAATGTGTTGTGTTTTGATCTTTCATTTTTAATTGATTTTTATTGGTTTTACAAGCCATTACCAGTAAAAAGAAACTGATAGTTAATACTCCTGAGGTCATTTTTTGTGCTACTCTCATATTGGTATGATTTAATTATCATTCATTTCAATTTTTTATCAATTCGAATGATACTGTTATATTTCCTGCCCCCAAAGCCACATCCAATCCCAAGGGATTATCAATTTGTCCAAGTTTTGTGTAGCGATACGATGTTGAAAAAGTTTTGTAGAAAAGTACCAAAGTGTTAGCACCATACATCATCAAATCTCCATTTTGGATAGTTTCAGGATTTGACACATTTGTTGGCAGACTAAAAGCTAAATCAAAAAACTTTTCATTTCTATTTAGGTCTGTCATGTTGATCGTTAAAGGCAATTTTGCTTTAAATGCCGTTGCTGTTGCACTCTCGTTGAAGGTTGCAGTAAACACATGAGTCCCAATGGTTATTTTCATTTTCTTGTTGTTTGTATTAGTATCCGAGGTTGAAGGGCTCGCTGGATTAATATTCACTTCAATCGTGTTTACAGACTTTCCTTCCTCATTCTTATGGCAAGCAGTCAATTGAAAACAGATTAAACTGGCGAAAAGTAAGGGTATAATTTTCATTTCTTTATAATTTATTGACTAAATATTTTTGAGGAATTTTGCAGGAATACCACCCACAATCGTATTAGCTGGAACATCATATGTAACTACTGCCCCTGCTGCCACAACGGCATTTTCGCCAATGGTAACACCAGGCAAGATAGTGGCGGCTGCACCAATCCAAGCATTTTTTTTGATGTGAATAGGCTTTGGGACAAGCGAATGTCTGTTTTCAGAAGAGATAGGATGCTCTTCTGTCAATAAGCTAACTTTGGGGGCAATAAGTACATTATCTTCTATGATAATTCCGCCCAAATCCAAAAAAACACAATCAAAGTTGATGAATACATTTTTACCTATTTTGGTATGCTTTCCATAATTGATGTGGAACGGTGTAAATATCACAACACTTTCATCAATTTCGCTGTCGGTAATTTGACCCAACAAATTCCTTATTTCATCAGGATTTGAAGCGTTATTCATCTGTAAGAGTAACTTTTTCGTAACAAACGATGCCTCTATCATTTTGTAGGCTTGCGGGTCGTTTGGTAATATGGTTTCGCCATTTCTTAATCGTTCAAAAATATCTGTTGTTACCATGGTAAATTGAATAAAATTATAATTGGTCAATTTTAAGTACAAAGGTATTTTAATCACTATATTTTTGGGTAACGATTATCAAACGAATTATTAAGAATTTCAAACCTCCTGCGTTCGTAATGATTTTGGGTTGGTACCTGTGATTTTTTTGAAGAAGTTATTGAAATAGGTGGGATATTCAAAACCAAGGGCATAAGCAATGTCAGCGATGTTCCAATCTGTATGGAGCAACAAGGCTTTTGCTTCACTGATAATTCTTTCAGAAATATGGGCAGTAGTAGCTTTACCCGTAACTTCTTTTACGGCACGGTTTAGGTGATTCGTGTGCATATTTAGGTTTTTTGCATAATCCTGCGCCGTCTTTAATTGAAGGGGTCTTTCGGTGTCTTCGATAGGAAATTGCCTTTCTAAAAGTTCTAAGAATACAGATGTAATTCGGGAAGAAGCATTTCTATGTTGGTCAATATTTTCCGAAGGTTGTAATTTCAAGGCTTCATGAATGATGAGGTTGATATAGTTGCGTATTAGATCGTCTTTATAGACATAATCAGTCTTTTGTTCCTCAATCATTTTCTGAAAAAGAGTGCTTAAAAATTCCCGTTGTTGCTCGGTTATTTTTAGAATAGGCGTGCCCCCAATCTTAAATAATGGAGAATGTTGTAAACTTTCAGAACGGTCAAATTTTAAGAATTCTTCCGAAAACAGGCAAGTGTAACCCACGTAGCTGGTGGAGATTGTTTCCCAAGAGTAGGGTATATGGGGATTGCCAAAAAATAAAACCGTTCCTTCATGCTCAAAACTTTTGTCGGCATAATGAACGATACTTTTACCCGTAGTTAGGCAAATTTTATAAAAGTCTTTTCTGCTATAGATACGTATGGCATTTCCATCACCTTCTATTTGGAAAACATTAAAGCCCTTTAATTTTAATTCATTATTGAAGTCTGAAACGGAACGTTTATTCTTGTTTTGCATAGATTAAAGTTAAGAAATTCAATCATTACAAGCAAGGATATAAATCATTTTTTAGTTTTGACTTGGACTACCAAGTGTTTACGGTTCTCCTGATGGTAATCAATGGTCGTTGAATTTAAAGCGAAATTCACATTAGTTAATGCCAATTTTTTTTGAATAATTTGGAAAAGCCAGGAGAATTTTCGAAGCCTAATGCTCAGCCAATCTTTGAAACGCACTGTTCACTTATCGACAGATTTTTTGCCTCTAATATAGAAATAGATGATTGAGTTGCATTACTAACATGATGCGTTTTATTCAAATTTAGCTACCTCATATTTGTAATCAAAAAGTATAAAAATGTGTATTCAAAAGAAAGTGTTTTTGTAAATTTTTCACTTGGATTTAATCGTATCAATAACTTCAAAATCTTTATTCAATACCCTTCTAATTATTTCTGACCAAATTTGATAGCCTTTTTCATTGAAATGTAGCTTATCATTTACATACAATTCAGCCTGATATTTGCCATCCTTGCCCAAGAGTTGTGGCATAGTCTCGATAAAATGCAAATTAGAAGTATTCTGACAATAGTTTTTGAATAATTGGTTTGCATCTACAATTTTATCCTGAACTACCCAACGACGTTCATTTGGAGAAATAGCAACGTAATAAATGGGAATAATCGGGTATTTTTGACGAACTTTTTGGACTACATACTTAAAGGTTTCCAAAACCTGTGTTGGTGATTTGTCTTGATTTCCAGCTGTAATATCGTTGCTTCCTGAATAAAAAACAATGGCTTTAAATTGATGTTTAGCCATAATTCTATCAATATAAAAAGCCATTTCGGCAATATTTGAACCTCCAAAACCACGAGGAATGATTTCTTGCGGAGCTAAATCTTGTTTAATGGTTTTCCATATACGTATATATGAACTTCCAGTAACCAAAATAGAGCTGTCCGAATATTTTTCAGTTATATCCAATTTTTCAAATTCCAGAATTTCTTTTTCAAATCTTAAAACTCCTGTGACATTTTTACTCTTATTTAGTTGTGTAAATAGCCACTGACCAATTTCTTCTAAAGCCTCTTTTTGTTTATATTTATCATTATCTAAAGTATGCCCTGCGTTTTCGAATAATTTTATTCCCGTAGGAATTCCTAAAGCTAAGGCTCGGTGAAATAAGATTGTACTACCAAATTTGAATCCATGATAGGCGTATGAAGAATCAAATGGAACTGTTTTATCACGAGTTCCATGTACGCTAAATAATGGCACATCTCTCGAATTAATCCACCGATAATCAATCATCGCACCCCAGCAATTTACAACACCACTAACTTTTGAGGAAAATCCTTCATTGCCACTTTTTCCTTCTAAATTACCCCATTTGGCAGTATTTATATAAGTTGGCACTTCATTTTGGTCTAAATATGCCAGGTGCATTGCTACTTTAGAGCCCGCCGAACCGCCCATAATGTATATGGACGAGGTATCAATGCCATATTTTTCGGCATTTTTTCTAAAAAAACGAACCGCAGCTTTGGCATCTTGTACCCCTCGGTACATTGCTTCGAAATATGACGTATCATTTTTGGGTTTTTCTATCCCTAAACGGTAATTGATGGAACTACTCACGTAACCTCTTTTTGCCAAACCTGTACAAAATAAGGTTGGGTAACCACTACTTTTATCACCATTGACAAATCCGCCCCCATGAACAAATATAACTAAAGGTCGTTTTTTGAGGGTATCGGTATTGGGTGAATAAATGTCTAAAAATAACTTTTCTGACTCACTATTTATATTTTTTACTTCTCCATATTGAACATTTTTCAAAGAATCGATGGTACTAAAAATCTCATTTCTAAAGCGTTGAGCATTTTGTGCCGATGAAAAATGACATGCTAAAAAGAGGAAACAAATGCTGAAAAGTTTATTCATTTTAAGGTAATTATAGCATTAAAAGTACAAATTAGGTCTAATTTAAATTACTTATCAAAGAATTTTATCAATTCGTATTTATTGGTATTCAAGACTTTCATCTTTTCCAATAATGGCAAATATGGTATATACTGATAGCTTACCATCCCTTTGTTTGAATCACGATTCGACTCATCGGCAGAAAGGTCAGTTGGGTCGTTATCTTGATATCGAAACCAATGCCAGCCTACACAATTTGGGGCTTTCAATAATTCCATACAAAAATTTTGATAATGAATTCCACGGTCGGCTTGAGTTCTTACTAACCAACCTGCACCGGTTTTATTTTCCATACCAGAATCTTCTGCTTTGGTATAAAATTCTGTTATGAAAAATGGGCGATTGCACCACTTTACCCATTCGTTGATGTGCTTTGACTCGGGTTGCCAATAGCCATAATAATTGATTGAAACAATGTCCAAATGTTTTTCGGCAGTCTTCAAAATGGCTTGAACATTCTTGGCAGAAGCGTGCAGACGACTACCAATATAAAGGTGATTGGGGTCATATTTTTTCAACGCAGCTTTGATTTCGCCATAGTAGATATCAGCAACGTAGCCGAGAAATGCCTCTTTTTGTACTTTTGTCAATATATTCTTATCAAATCCGTTCTCTTTAGCCCATTTTTCGAGAGCCATTGCATCGGGTGAATTGTGGTCAGTTTTTGCTAAGATTTTATTCAAAAGGTCATTCGTAAAAGTGAGTTCGTTGTCTGAAAAATGACCTAAAATATTTTTATCAGATGCCGAAGCCGACACCATTTTTCGTGCGTGTTCATCACAAAATGCTTTGAAACTTGGCTCAAAAATCAAGGATAAACTATTTTCTTTTTCTGCACCTTTTTTCTTATTTCTTTTTGAAAACTCTGCCAAAAAACTCAACATTGTGGTATAAACAATTGGAGTTTCAGGATGTAAAATATTGTATTTTTGAATCAATTCTACTTCTGACCAAGAGCCAATAGCATTGAAGCCCGCATCTTTTATGAGTTTATCGGTTTGTACAAGCCATTCTTCGGGCGTACCAAATTTGGCTTTTAGAGAAAGTTCATTATTAGGTGATTTGCCCATTCTGACACTATTGACGGCAGCCGTGACGAAATAATGTCCCTCTGGGTCAATGATCCACCAACGGTTTCCTACTTTCTCGGTTCTGAAAAAGCCAGTAACTTTCGCATTTGAAGATAAATCCCCACCGTATTTATCAACTTTTTCTATCGTGATTGGCGAGAAATTGGGTAGCGTTTCTACCGTTTTGCTTGCGTAAGATTTCCAGTCGGAGATAACGATATTTCTCAAGCTGTCTCGTACCCAAGTTTTGGCTTGGAGGATTATCGTTTCATTTGTATTTTTTTGTGCAACAACACTCATAAAGTTTACGAGACTGAGCGTTAATACATAAATAAAAATGCGTGAGTAATTCATATATAAAGAAGGTTATTTGCCCAAGTACTTGCAAAAAGCGTACACTAACACCTTTATCAAATTTTATTCTGACAAAGATGTTAGTGAAATGACAGGGAGAAAGATTGCATATTTTGAGTTTTAATAACCAGGATTTTGTGGCATTACTTTGGTTAAATTAGCATCAATCACCGTTTGTGGAATTGGTAAAATTGTATCTCGTAAAGCTATCAATGCCCCAGCATTAATATTATACTTTTTAGTTCTTTCAAACCAAGTTTTAGTTCTTGTCAAGGTGTATCTCCTATGTTCTTCTGTTAGTAATTCTCTTGAACGTTCATCCAAAATAAAGTCAAGCGTTACATCGGCTGCAGTTATTGAAGTGGCTTTCGCTCTACTTCTTAATGCATTGATAGTGGTGGCAGCCTCTGCTTTCTCACCTAATTTGAATTGAGCTTCCGCCAATAAAAGATAGGTTTCAGCCAAACGCAGGTAAATTATATCGTTAAAATTGCTCGACTGCTGTAAATCAGATGGAACAGAAGGCGCCCAGTCCCATTTACGAGTGTTTGGCCAAGATTGGGCAGTAGTGGCGTTGGTTAGCGGTTCGTTACCAGTGGTTGTTAGTTTAACTACGTCCCCCAATTTTGCACCCGTTGGTAAAGATGCTGGATTATTCATCGTCCACGAAAACCTTAATGCAAATTCTGAACCTCTATCATCAGTAGAACCATAAACTGAAAGGGCATATTTGGTTATACCAAATCGACCAATACCACGACCTCCATTTTCAACCGAAAAAGTAATGGGAGTTTTTCCAGTGACTGAAATTCTCTCATAACGGTTTACCCAACAACGACGCATAATACAATTTTCCCCACCAGTTGAAAGATATTCGTTTTGTAATACAAATAAAGCTTCGGTATTGCCTTCACTTCTATTTGAATTTCCATCAATAAACATATCAGTAAATGGTGTTCCCGGCAAACTTTTATTTACACCATAGCGAGCTGTCACTAATTTGTATAAACCACTAGCAACAAGCGATTGAGCTTTTTGTTTGGCTTTGGCATTATCTCCAATAGTCAAATATAATTCGGCTAAATAATGAGTTGCCATTGCTCTTGGAAATCGTGCGGCATTAGGAGCTTGTTCCGCTATATTAATTTCAGCATAGAGTAAATCATCCTCCATTGTCTTTCTGACTATAGCTACTGGAGTACGTTCCCAATCGGTTTTTATGGAATTACCAGTTGATTCTGTCAGGTTCAGTGGTACATCCCCAAACATAAAAGTTAGATGACGATATGCCCATGCTCTCACAAGTTTTGCTTCCCCAACTATTTGTTTTTTTTCGGTTTCTGTCCATTTAATTGATGGTGTTTCGGCTCTATCAATGATCGTATTTGCTGCATTGATCGTTTGGTAAAGCCATTGCCATACATTGCTAATATACGGCACAGCTGGATTTAAAGTAACTCCAAATGTATTAAAAACACGCTCTGGTTGCTGTCCACCTGCGGGAAATGGGCTGTACGCATTATCAACACCTATAAACGCAGGCGTTATGTACATATCATTGGTGGAATTAGTGGTTGGCCCACCATCAATGCCACCTCTTTCTCGGCGTACTAAATTATACAAACCGTATAGCCCAGCCTCAAAACCTGCTTTATTGACATAAAGATTCTCAGGGGCAATAATATTCACAGGTTCTTCAATCAAAAAATCTTCTTTGCATCCTGTTGTACTGACGCAGGCGATTAAAGTAAACACAAATATTTTTATACTATTATTTTTCATTTTTCTAAAATTTAAAAGCGATACAATTACATACTGAACGGTTGAAATTAAATTACAGACCGAAGTTCATTCCAAAAATAAATTCACGTTGCAAAGGCACATCCAATTGATTATTGATTTCTGGGTCAAGTCCAGTGTATTTAGTAAAAGTTGCTAAATTTCTACCGGTAATGTAAAATTTTAATTTACTCAATTTTAGTCGAGTAAGCGTTTTGCTGGGCAATTGATAGGCCAGAGAAACATCTTTCAAACGAGCAAAACTTGCATCCTCGTAGAATCGAACATTCAAAGAATTTGCCAAAGCATCGTTAGAAAAATGGGTGCCTGAAGTATTTGTTGGAGACCACCAATCTTTTTTGGTTGTATTTCTACGAACATCTCCAAAAACATCATCTTGTTCTAATGGATTTTCTTTGGTGATTCCCCACAAACCATTGATGAAAACCAACAAACTAAATCCTTTATAAGTAAAAGTATTAGACAATCCATACACTATTTTGGGGTCGCTATATCCTAAAATGGTTCTATCAAGCGTTGTACTTACTTTTTTATCGCCATCTACATCAACTACTTGCACATAGCCGAGTTTGCTCGTGGGTTGAGCAGAAGCGTCAATATTAGCCTGTGAAGTAAAAATTCCACCGTTTTGTAGTCCGTAAATGGTTCGAATGGGTTGTCCAATGAACCAACCATTGGCTACATCGTCTCTACCATCGCCGTAAAGGTCAACAATTCTGTTTTTGTTATGAGAAAGATTTAAGTTGGTAGTCCACTTAAAGTTATGGGCATTATAATTGACTGAAGTAACTCCTAATTCTATTCCACTGTTGGCGGTTTTACCGATATTTTGTAAAATTCTATCAAACCCTTGTACTGACGATATAATTCTGTTGAGTAATAAATCTTGGGTTTCACCCGAATAAACATCAATTGAACCTTGGATACGGTTGTTGAACAAGCCAAAATCAAGACCAATTGTCTTTGATGTAGTTGATTCCCAACCTAATTTCTCGTTCGCCAATCTACTCGGCACATATCCAGTCAAAACAGTTGTACCATTCAAATATTGGCGAGTTGCCAAAGTTGCCAAAGACTGATAACTGGATACTGCTTGATTACCATTTACACCGTACGAACCTCTAAGTTTTAGGTTGCTCACAAACTTTACGTTTTGCATAAAGGCTTCTTTGGATATGTTCCAACCAAAGGCCACCGAAGGGAAAATTCCGTACTTTGAATTTACACCAAAACCTGAAAATCCATCACGTCGGGCAGTAACCGTTAATAAATATCGGCTGTCGTAGCTATAGTTTACACGACCCATTTGTGATACTAAGTTTTGGGTGTAGTTATCATGCGATGGCGTGAGCAAGGTAGCCGTATTCATCTGATAATTAGTCAGTACATCGTTCGGAAAACCAACGCCAATTAGTTGGTCACGGTCATAATCATGGCTTTGAGAACTATACAATGCCGTAATGTTGAGGTTGTGTTTACCAAAATCTTTTGCATACGATATAATGTTCTCAACCGTAAAGTTTCTTTCGATTGAATTATAATTAGTGGCACTTCCTTTCTTTTCATAGCCAACTGCTGTACCAATGCCATAATAAGTTTTTCGCAGGCTGTTATCGTATTCCACCCCAGTATTTAACTTATAGGAAAGCCCTTTTACGAATGGAATGTCAATCTTGACATTATTGGCACTAAATATACGATAACCATTGTCTTTGTTCATAGCCACTGTTTCTCCGAGCGGATTCCCAGCAGTATTATACTCTGGCCAAGCATAGACCGTTGGTGTACCATCTGGGTTGAAAGCCGTTGTTAATGGATTCATTACATTTGCCCCAAACTGCCCTGCAAAATCGGCAGGACGACCGCTACGGTCTTGGTATGAAAATTGAGTTGATGAACCAATCGTAAGCCATGGCGTAACTTTTATGTCAATATTTGGGCGAATTGAGTATCTCTTAAATTGGTCATTGACAGCAATTCCCTGTACGTTGAGATATGTGCCACCCAAGTAAAAAGAAATTTTATCTGTTCCTCCAGAAATAGATAATGTGTGTTGCGACCTTGTACCTTGCTGAGTAGCCAAATTGTACCAATCCACTGCTTTTCCAGCATCATAAACGGCTTGCTCTGAAGATGTTATTGAATTTGCGGGAATATTTAATCTGTTTTTTTTGAAATCATAAAATTCAGACCCCGTCATTAGATTTGGTTTATTGACAATATTCTGTACGCCATAAAAACCATCATAAGTAATATTCAATTTCCCTTTTTTACCTTGTTTTGAGGTTACCAATATTACTCCGTTAGAAGCTCTTGCTCCATAAATAGCCGCCGCCGAAGCATCTTTCAAAACTTCAATTGATTCTACATCATTTGGGTTAATTTCAGAAATACCACCTGTGTAGGGTATTCCATCCCAAATAATCAATGGGCTTGTACTCGCACTGATTGAATTTCTACCTCTAATCAAAATGGAATTATCATTTCCTTCAGCACCACCACTGTTGGTATTGATTTGCAATCCAGGAATTGCTCCTTGTAAAGCCTGTGCAATATTGGTATTAGGTAGTTGTTCTAATCTTTCTCTTGAAACCGAAGCCACTGAGCCAGTTACATCACTTTTTTTTTGAGTACCATAACCTACAACAACAACTTCGTCAAGGGCTTTTGTATTTATTTTTAGACTAATATTAAAATTTGTTTGATTCCCTACCACAATTTCTTGCTGTTCATAACCCACAAAACTAAAAACCAAAACTGATTTCTCATTCGGAACACTGAGTTTAAAATCGCCTTTATTGTCGGTGGTAGTTCCGCTGTTTGTGCCTTTTATCGACACATTTACTCCTGGCAAGGCTTCATCATTGGCAGAATCATTAACTTTTCCAGAAATCGGTTTCTCAATTAATGTGCTTTTTTGAATATTTTGAACTTCCAAAATTGTATTCCTTTCAGTATTTTGTTGCTGAGGAATTGTTTGGTTAGGTGCTATTGTTTCTTGAAATTGAGCTTCTATTTGTACCGTTTTCTTATTTTTTTTTTCATTCATTACTAAAAAAGTACCCTCTTTAATTTTCTTATATCTTAATCCTAACGGACTTAAAATATAATCTAAATTACGCTCAATTTTTGAATCAAAGTTTAATGAATTGATTGGTACTGATAAGCCCTCAACAACTTTGTCTTCAAACAAAATGTCAATTTTATAATGCGATTTTAAGTTACGAAGAGCATCTTTGAGTAAAATAGACGTTGATTTCTCCAATCGAGGAACTTGTTGTTCAGCGTAAGCTAACATTTGGGCAGTGCTGGTATTTTGACCAATAAACAGCACCGTCAGCACAAAAAAAGTCTTCCAGACTAATCGTAGTTTTAGTTTCATAATGGTAAATTAGTAATTAAATTATTCAAAAAAAGTAACGTTATTGTTTTGTCGACTGTAATTTATTTCTAATAATTCTGCCACAACTTGAAGTAATTCATCGGCATTTTTTGCGTGAAAAGTACCACTAATTGTTCTTTTGGCTAAAAGTTCATCTCTAAATTCAATATGAATATCAAAGTTTTCTTGTACTATGGTTGCCACCTCTAATAATGAGGTTTCCTCAAACACAAAACGTTGTTCTTTCCATGCCGAGAAAATTTGAGGTTGTACCACTATTTTTAAATTAGCATGACCTTTTTGGTCTATTATTACCAAATCCCCAGGTTTCATGGTAATTTTTTTTGCCAATTTTCCGTCAATATAATTAAGCTGAATTTTCCCTTTATTTAATACGACTTTAGCCTCTTTCTGACGAGCATAGACATTGAACTCTGTCCCTAATACTTCTATTTCAAAGTTCTTGTTGGTTTTTACAATAAATCTTTTATCATCAATGGTATGTTTAACTGAAAAATTGGCTTCGCCACTTAGAAAAACCTCACGGATTGAATTATCAAATCCAAATCGGGGCACTTTTAGAGAAGAATTGGCATTCATCGTAACTTGGCTTCCATCCGAAAGTTCAATTCTTCTGATTTCACCAAATGCAGTTTTATAGTTCTTATAAAGAATATTGTCTTTACCTAAAATAAGGCTAACTGAAAACAGAATTATCAGAATAGCGGCAGCAACAAACCAAGAACGGTTTTTATGATAATAATTGATGGCTGGCCGTTTTCGAGAGCTCATCATAAAATCCTCTGATTGTCCAATTTTTAGTAGAGATTTTTCAAGCGCCATCTCCACATCGGGTAATAATTGAATGAATTGATTTTCCCATTCGTCGAGCCATTCGTAGTATAATTCCTTATTATTTTCTTCTTGTATCCAAGCTTCAATTAGCTTTTTTTGCAGTGGTGTAGCTCGACCTGCAAAATTTTCAAACAATATATTTTTATTAACTGATTTGTTCATTTTAATCTCGTTTAAAAGAATTCATTAATGTTGTAAGCACACATTTTTGGGATTGAATATGCTAATATCCATCTAATGACTTTCGCATTTGAGCAAGTGCCTTCATGATGTGAGCTTCCACGGTTTTGAGGGCTATACCTAACTCAATGGCTATTTCTCGATTTTTTCTATTTTCAAAACGACTCATTAAAAATACACTCTGACATTGAGGTGGTAGTGCTTTTATGCCAGTTTCAATTTTCTGAAAAAGTTCATCATATTGTAGGATTGTTTGAGGGGTATCATCATGTACTTGATTTAGATTATTTTCGTGAATTGTATCAATATCAGTATCTTTTTTAAACTCCCATTGTAAATAATTAATGGCACGGTTTCGCACAGCTACGTACAGATATGCTCTAAAGGAAGTATTTATTTGCTCATGAACTTTGTTTTTCCAGAGAACCAAGAAAACATCTCCTACAATATCTTCGGCAGTCTCTTTTGAGTAAACAAACCTTACAGCATGGCTACATAAGGCACGATAATATTTTCTAAAAAGCAGTTCATAGCCTTTACTGGGATTCTCATTGAAAGACTGTCGAATAAAAATTTCGGAATCCAAAATTTTACTATTGTTGGCTCCCTTATTTAGAATTAGCAATTGTGTTTCAATATTGTTGGATTGTTTTTCTAATTTATCAGTCATGTCTTTTAAGCTCTCTTATTAATTTAGACAAGAATAATTATTTTTACCCTTAGTTTTTTTTAAAAAAAGTTAAATTATTTATTTGAAAAGTTACATTATTTACTTTGACATAAAAAACATCCTTTGGAATTGATTAAAAATAGATAGTCATTAATTACTACACTTTTAGGCTACTATTGTATAAATTTAATGTAGTATTAAGTGTTAGTTAACATCAAAGATTTTAGCTATGATTTACGCTTATTTACGAGTCTCTACCGACAAACAGACCGTTGAAAACCAACGCTATGAAATTCTCAATGCTAAAAACTCTCTATTGACCAATGGGTAGAAGAAACTGCATCGGGGGTTAGGTCTGTCAAATACCGTAAAGTGGGTGAATTATTGACCCGCATGGAAAAAGGAGATATTTTTCTGGTGAGTAAACTTTCACGCTTAGGAAGAAATCTAATGGAGGTAATGTCAATCCTTCACGACTGTATGGAAAAGGACATAAAGGTTTTTGCCATTAAAGAGGGCTATGAGTTGGGCAATAACATCAACTCAAAAGTGTTGGCTTTTGCCTTTCGGCACAGACTGAAAGAAATCTAATCTCCCAAAGAACCAAAGAAGCCTTAGCCAGAAAGAAAAGTGAGGGTATGCGTTTAGGTAGCCCGAAAGGTTCTCAAAATAAAGACGTGAAACTAACTGTATATTCCAGTCAATAAGGTTCTTCGTCAATTTTGGTGAAAGCTGTATTTTTAGCTTAGTTTTGGCGGATGG
>JBBAKY010000099.1:0-13322 GCA_040403295.1 Arcicella sp. | reverse complement strand
AAAAATCCGTATCTAATCCGTTCAATCCGTGGGCTTTTAAAATATTAAAAACAACTATCGCAATTCAGCAATAGGAGCAAAGTCCATGTCCGTAAAATCTAAATTTTCTCCTGCCATTCCCCAAATAAATGAATAATTGGTGGTACCGGCACCTGAGTGAATCGACCACGGCGGTGAAAGAATCGCTTGATGATTTGCCACGACCAAATGACGAGTTTCCTGTGGTTGTCCCATCAAATGAAAAACTCGGTGGTCAGCGTTGAGGTCGAAATATAAATAGGCTTCCATACGTCTATCGTGTACGTGAGCGGGCATTGTATTCCAAATACTGCCAGGTTTCAGAACCGTCAATCCCATCACTACCTGGCAACTTTGAAGACCATCTCGATGAATATATTTATAAATGGTACGTTCGTTAGCCGTTTCTTGGCTTCCCAACGTTACGGGCGTAGCTTCTTCCTTACTCATTTTGCGAGTCTCATACGCATGGTGAGCGGGAGCCGATAACAAGAAAAATTGAGCGGGGTTTTCAATATGAGTACTGGTAAATACGACTGATTTTGACCCTTTTGCTACATAAAGTGCATCCAATTTAGATAAAGGAAAAGTTTTGCCATCTACCGCAATTTCTCCATCGCCCCCTACGTTAATTATTCCAATTTCACGACGTTCTAAAAAATATTCAGATTTTAAATTATCGTACGTTGGTAAAGTAATGGCTGTATTTACAGGCATAGCACCACCTATCACCACACGGTCGTAGTGGGTATAGTACATCTTGATTTCATTGTTTTGAAAGATAGATTCAATCAAAAAATTGTCTCTTAGTTGTTGAGTATTAAAGCTTTGTGCTTCTCTCTGACTGATAGCTTGATAAATTTGCATAATAGCGTTTTGGAGTAGTGTTAAAGGGTTTTAAAAATTATTTTAATTAGTACAATTGTAATATCATAAGTCTATGAATGCTATTTTATACTGAATGAAAATAAAAACGGCTAATTATCAAGGACATTTTCTTGATAATTAGCCGTTTAAAATATGGACATTCGCACTTTACTCTCTAATTTGTACAAAATTATTTTTTACCGAAGCTAAATGATACATACGCTTGGATGCCCGTGTTACGCATTTGAAAATAATCCGATAAATTTTTATTATTAGTGATTGCAAAATCTTTATTTACGTCCGTCATTCCTAAATAATAACGACCCCCAAGCGATATATTATCCAATACTTTATATTCAACCCCCGCTACTGCACCAGCATCGAAATTATTGAAAAGCCCTTTGTAAGTAATTGAAAATAAGTCATTTATAACGCCAACCCGAGAATTAACCATGTAACTAACTTGTGGGCCAACCTGTAATTCTAATCCTTCTGCTACTGGAAAAGTTATTAATAGTGGAACTGAAACGTAGTGAATTCCAACATTACCAACGCTCGCAACTTTAAAACCCTGCATTGAATACAAAATCTCTGGTTGGAAGCCAATTTTATCGGTTAATTTCAACTCTTTGATGGCAATCCCGGCATGAAAAGTTTCTTTTGGCGTGAAAATATTGGCTGGTTCAGGCGATACCAAAACGTCTGAGTGAGAATATCCTACTTTGAAAGCAACACTTTGAGCATTGATATTTGTGAAGGCAATAAAGAAGAGGGCGATGGCTGCAATTAACTTTTTCATGATTTCTATTTGTTATAATTTGGTTTAAATATTCAAATCTGAACTTATAACGCAGAAAGTCTTCGGAGGTAAGTTAATGAAACGTTAATGCTTGTTAAGTATATGTTAATGGTGAAATAGTAAAGAAAATGCCCCTATTTTAAACAAATAGTTTGCTTAAAATAGGGGCATTAAATTCCTGATAGCTAAGTATTTAGTCTTGTTTTATGGAGTTATTCTTTTTGTCTAAATTCATTTGATAAAAATAAGATCCTAAAAGGCCTAAACCACCAAAAATAAATATCATTGAAAAATGGGCAGTATCTCCATCAAGATTTGTTAAACTTTCTAATAAAGAACCCATCAATAAGCCAATTCCAAAACCAACCAAAACAAACCCCCAACGCAGCGAATGGCTTGGATTAACTTCATGCGAAGTTTTTTGTGGAGGAACAATTCCTTTGGCAATCATGGCCATTCTTTCGTCATTTTGATACTTTCGTAAAAAGATAATCATTGTAAAAACTGCAATTGTTCCAACTATTGGAATTAACATTCCTACGATTGGCACCATGTTTCCGTCTATCATTGTCGTATTTTTTTATTGTGAATTAATTGATTTCTGGGGATATGATGTAAATTGTTATTGAAAGGTTACAGTTACATATAAAATATTCTTTCATTGTTTTCTGTAACCTTTCCCAGCAAACCCGCATCTAAACAATTGTGAAGACCAACGAAACAGATAATTCTATTATTGAACGCATTTTGTCTGGCGATAAGTCAGGGTATCGAGACCTTGCTAATCGCCATAAAGATTATGCGTTTACGGTGGCGTACAAGATTGCGGGTACTCGTGAAGATGCGGAAGAAATTGCTCAGGATGCCTTTATTCAAGCATTTCAAGCTTTATCAACCTTTAATCAAGAAGCGAAATTTACCACATGGTTTTATCGGATTGTTTTCAATGCAGCTTTGATGTTTAAGCGAAAAAACAGAATTCAAACCGAGGATATTGAACTTTCACAATCGGCTCAATTTGTCCCCGCTGATACAGCTAATGAGCTAAGAATGAGCGAACAACGACAATATATACAAAAGGCGCTCAACCATTTATCGCCCGATGATGTTACAATGATAACGTTATTTTACTTGAAAGAACAATCATTGGAAGAAATCGCCCAAGTAGTAGGAATTTCTGCTGAAACGGTCAAAGTAAAACTCTGTCGAGCCAGAAAACGATTGTCAGAAACGATGAGTAAAATGTTAGGGAAAGAAGTAAAAACATTAATCGGAGAAAACTAATTACTCCATAAAAATGAAAGACGAAGATATTTTTGCTATTCTTGACGGCATAGCTTCCGAAGAAATCATCCGCCAGCACCACAAAACGCTCACAAAAAGTACTGATTATCAGATACTTTTCAGTGAATATGCCCAGACGCACGCCCTACTCATGGATACGGGTAGAGAAAAAACAGCGTTTAATTTTACCGATAAATTAATTGATCGTTGGGAAGTCTCCCAAGAGGTAGTGATTATTCGTCAAACCAGTAAATTGCCCATTTATTTCTTAATTGGTGGGGCAATTATGTTGACTATTTTAATGATTTTGGCATTACCCACAATAAGTCAATCAACTATTCAAATTGATTTATCAAAACCTTTAAGAATATTGCAGGATAAAACCCTGGTTCATAGTGTATTGATAATCAACGTTTTATTTGCTTTATTTGTCATTGATAAAAGATTTTTAAAGCCCTATTTTCAGCGTAGAATGGGTTTATAAGAAAAAAGACGGCATCCTTTTGAGGGTGTCGTCTTCAAAACGCTGTTCCTTTAATCTACACCAATAATCCATCCACTGCCACCTCAACAAATTCACCCTTAGCACTTTCACAAATTGGACAGCAATAATCAGAAGGCAAATCTGCAAATTTTACCCCAACTAAAATTTCATTGACCGAATCGCCAAAACGTTCATCATAAATGGTGAAACAAGTTTTGCACTGATGTACCTTAATCAGTCGTAAATCAGACACTTTAGTTTCTTTTGTTTTTACAATTGAAACTTCATCCTTAGAGTATTGAGCATAAAAACGCTTCGTTAATCGCTGTAAAATCTCTGGAACGTGCGTTTTATTTACACCTTTTTCAAACAAAACTAATTCACGAGTATTCGGGTTAAAATCGATAGTATGATAAATATCAAAAACACTGGAAAGTCCTCCGAAAATAGCTCGTTTTTTAACCACTACCGAACCAAAAACCTCTGATTTAGAACGTGTTTGAACGGCAAAACTTAAACCAAAAGTACGAACGTCCTCATCATCAAATTCACGAATGATAGCCTTTTTTAAAGCCAATCCTTCAGGCGCTAAATCCTCCACTTGCCAATTCAATTCATTGGCCGCATGGCGAACATTAATCGTGTATTTGCCCAATAATTTATCCCAAAGATTACGATGCTTATTTTCTATTCCTTTGATAATCAATGATTTCCACGGAGTTGTGCAAATTTGCCCAATTTTAGTATCTAAGCATAATTTGCAAATTTCAATTAGAAAGTCAACGGAGAAAGTTTCATTTCTACGATAAATTCCGAGCCAAGTTTTATCCCCATAACGATTGAAACCTTCATAATAGGGCAATGAGAACTTAGGTAATTTCAAATCTTCTAAAATTACTTGCGAAATGATTTCTCCTTTGGCAATTACCTTTTCATATATCTCATTTTCATCTATTTCGGCATTTTCCCAAATCACTTCTTCAATTCGTTTACAGATTTTTGGAATCTCCAAAGTGTAAATTAAAATCGGAAATCTAAAAATTTGATTCGATTGTTTTGGACGTACATATAAGTACCAAAAGTTTTGGGTATTAGACGCAATAAAATTAAGATTACCCGTAAAGAAAGGTGTAAAAGATTGTTGAAAATCAGAGATGTTTACTTTCAATTTAGGTTGATAATCAAAACCATCGAAAATATCATTATAAATTCCTTCCGAAATCCATTGCCCCGTTGGGAATACTTCTTCGGCACAATATGAAGTAATAATATTGGGATAGTTATCAGCATTAATTTCGTAGTCAATCTTAGATTCGTACAATTTTTTCTTTAATTCGACAATTCCACTTCCTCGAACAGTTTCAGCTTTTACATACATTAAAATTTGTTGTCTTGCCCCAAATCTTACTTCTCTGATTCCAGCCTCACGAGCGGCTAAAAGGATATACTGTAAAGTCCCAGGAGAAATGATGCCTCCCATCAAATTTATCTTTAATAATGAATAGTCTTTCACCTTGAAAAAAATTTATGATTAATATTATACTTATGTAAATTAGTAGGTATTATTAGTAATATATACTTAATATACTGAAAATCAGCAAGATATATTTTGATAAATTCTATATGACTATTTCAATATTATATATAATTCCCAAATCTCGAATAGTATTATTTCCAGAAATATAATTTTTTTTAGAAGAACTTTCTTGAAAAAGTTAAAATTTTACGGCTTTTTAGTTTGTGCTTTCAAATTTTCGTTCTAAGTTTACATCGTCAACCGATTGACGGGAGTAGATTTTCAAGCATTTAGAATGAGTTTTAAAAACAAGTTTTGTATTCCTTGTAGATTCATTTTTAGAAATAAATACCTTTAACAAAGTAACGTTCGAGTTAAATATATTTGATTTACTAATCATTAAATTCTTGGAAATATACAATTTAAGTTTAACAAATAAATCTATCATTATAGAGATTAACAAATTAAAAATCTCTTTAAAATAATAAATATCACAATCATGAATAAGAACACTGTAAAAGCATTTATCGTAGCGATAGCTATGATTTGCACATCGAATTTATCTTCATTTGCTAACAAGACAAATGACGGAGCGACTGCTTCTGTAAAGACAAGAATTACTCAGGTGAATAAATCACTAAGTTTTAACGTTTGGGTAGAAAATACGAATAAAAAAGTAATGGTAGTTGTGTTAGATGCTGACAAAAATGAAATTCACCGTGAATACGTGAGTGCTAAGTCAGATAAATTTGCAAAAACATTCGATTTTTCAAATTTGAACGATGGAAAATATACGATTGAAGTAGTCTCTTCAAATGTTGATGTGGTTGATTCAAAAAGTTTTGAAATAAAAACAAATCAAATTGTAAACCGTGACCTTATCGTTGCAATTCGTTAATTATTGTACTTCGATTTTCCAAAATCGAACAAAATTTAACCTCAAGATCATAAGGGAGTTTATCGAAAGATTAACTTCCTTATTTTTATTTTACCCTGATATTTCAGCATCGGAGTAATAAATATTTTCATTCTACGATACTGAAACATCAGGTTACATAACCTCTACCAATTCTTCTTTCAAAGCATTTTCCAAAATTACCCGCACTTCTGGGCGACAACTTCCGCAACCTGTACCCGCTCCAGTGGTTGCACACAAAGCGGTAAAATCTTTACAACCACCTGATATACAAGACTTTAAATTGCCTTCTCCTACGTTGTTACACGAACAAACCAACTTGCCCATTACCGGATCGGCCTTTTTGCCACTTCTCAATAACGATAAACGTTTGTCAGACAATTCAATACCTTTGGCTATCAAATCTTTGAATTCTAAGAACTCCGATTTATCACCAATCAGAATTGCTCCGACTAATTTATCGTTGTGGATAATACACTTTTTATAATATCTTTTTGCTTTATCAATAAACGTAATTTCCTCATAATCAGGCGATTTTGGCGTTTCAATGATTCCCATTGAGCATAATTGCACCCCTTGGATTTTCATAATATTTACCGAAAGTGAGCCTTGATAGTAACTTGCCCAATCGCCCGCAATATATTTGGCAATGGTATCGGCTTGTTGTTCGGCAGCGGCCGTAATTCCCCACATTTCGCCACGCCATTGAGCAATTTCACCCGCCGCAAAAATATCAGGGTCGGAGGTTTGTAGATAATCATTCACCACAACGCCACGATTTACTTCTAATCCGCAAGCACGGGCAATTTCTACATTTGGTGATGTTCCGATAGCAAAAACGGCTACTTGAGCATCAATTTTTCGACCAGATTTTAATCTAACTCCTTCGAATTTATCTGTTCCGTAAAAGGCGGCAACTTCATCATTAAAATAAACGTCAACACCCAAATTAAGCATTTCTTCGTAGAGTAAATCAGAACCTAATTGGTCTAATTGTCTATCCATGAAACGACTAATACGCTGAACAATAGTTACTTGTACATTTATCTCACGGAGCGAAGCTGCCAATTCTAAGCCCAATAAACCACCACCGACAATGAGTGCATGAGGATTTTCTTGGTTCATAAATGGCATAATTCCATCGGCATCCAAACGAGAACGCATATTGAAAATCCCTGGAATTTTGGGAACCGATGGCGGCATAAACGCCCGTGAACCCATGCCCAAAATTAGACGGTCATACGTGTGTTCTTGTCCGTCAGAATCAACCACAACTTTATTTTTACGGTCAATATTTACAATTTCTAAACCCTTATGTACTTGAATGTTCGCTTCGGTAAATTGGTCTTCCCGAAGTTTTACCAATTGCTCCCAATCTTGAGCTCCTGAAATATAATCGGGTAACATGACACGGTTATAGAAAGGATATATTTCTTTGGAAAAAACATGAATTTCATCCGTTTTATTAAGATTTCTGTACGAATTAATGAATCCCAATCCCGCAGAACCCGCTCCGATAATCACAATTTTTTCTTGTGGCTTTACGTAAGGTCTAATTTGAACGGCTGAAAATTTGAAATCAGGTTCTTTTGAGCGAGCATCAACCAATGTATTTGTAAGGCTATTTGCTCTTCCGAAAGCACTTCCCAAAATTTTCCCGAAGTGCATCGGCATAAAACAAACGCCTTCTTTGATGTCTTCTGTGATTTGTGCTTTTACTTGATTTTTTCCTCTAATTGTCTCAATTTCAACTACTTGCCCTTCTTTAATTCCTCTGCGTTCGGCATCTTTTGGATGAATTTCAACGTAAGGTTGGGCAATGTGTTGATTTAATTTATTGACCTTTCCAGTTTTAGTCATCGTATGCCATTGGTCACGGATACGTCCAGTGGTGAGAATTAACGGAAAATCTTCGTTTAGTTTTTCTGATAAATTTTCATCGGGAACGGCGTGGATTTTTGCCCGTTGGTTTGGCGTGTAGAATTTGTGGTCGGAAAATAAACGTGGTGACCTAACGCTGGTAGGGTTTTGAACCCTGCCAGCGTTGATTTCTGACTGAAAATTACCCCACTGATAACTCCGATTCTCTTTCAAATATTCATAATTCAAACCCGAAATATCAATATTAGTTCCTTTGGTTGAAAGGACGTGTTCGTCGTATATCTCACTGTTATTAAGATAGTTAAACGATTCTCCGAAGCCCATTTTCTCGGCAAAACGTTTGATGATTTCTGTATCGTCTAAAGCTTCTCCTGGCGCATTAATAACTTTTGGAAGGAGGGTGATTCTTCTTTCTGAATTGGTAAAAACTGAATCCTTTTCCGCCCAAGCAGCCGCAGGAAGTATCACATCGGCATATTTTACGGTATCAGAACGATTAGAAATATCTTGAACTACCACAAATTTGGCATTTTGCAAACCCTTTTCCACCATATTCAAATCGGGTAAACTCACCATCGGGTTCGTTGTGATAATCCAAATCGCCTTCATGCGTCCATCCGCAAGGGCTTGAAACATTTCGGTAGCGGAGAAACCGGGCTTATCCGAAATTTTCGTACCGCCCCAAAATGCTTGAATTTCTTCACGGTGAGCGGGATTCAATAAATCTCGGTGGGCTGGTAGCATATTCGACAAACCACCCACTTCACGTCCACCCATAGCATTTGGCTGTCCCGTGAGTGAGAAAGGGCCGTTGCCTTCTTTTCCAATTCTACCCGTAATTAAGTGTAAATCAATGAGTGATAGGTTTTTATTTACACCCACCACCGACTGGTTCAGCCCCATTGTCCACAACGAAAGAAAGCCTTTCGATTCGTGAATGTATTGAGCTGCCAGTAATATATCGTTTTCAGTAAGTCCACAGATTGCGGTGGCTTCCGTAAGAGTTCTCGTGAAAACTTGTTCACGATAAGTCTCAAAACCATCTGTGTGATTAGTAATAAAATCTTGGTCAATCCAGTTATTTTCTATGAGAATTCGCCCGATAATATTGGTCAGAACGATGTCCGTTCCAGGTGTGAGTTGCAAGTGTAAATCTGCCTGAGATGCCGTTTGGGTACGTCTTGGGTCAATTACGATAATTTTTACGTTCGGATTTGCTTGTTTATGAGCCTCCACTCTTCGCCAAATAATTGGATGACACCACGCAGGATTTGCTCCTGTTACGAAAAAGCAATCGGCTAATTCAATATCATCATAACAAACAGGAACTGAATCTTCGCCCAATGTGAGTTTGTAGCCTACTACGGCAGACGACATACAAAGTCGTGAGTTAGTATCAATATTATTGGAGCCAATAAAACCTTTGATGAGTTTATTAATGATGTAATATTCTTCGGTAGAACATTGCCCAGAAACGTAAAAACCGACTGAGTCGGGGCCGTATTTTTGGATAAATGTTTTGAAAATGGCAGCAGTTCGGTCCAGAGCAGTATTCCAGCTAACTCGTTGAAGTGGCATATTTCGGCTAAAACGCATTTCAGGATGTAGCAATCTGTCGGAAGTATCATTGACGGTATAATGCAGATTCATTCCTTTTGAGCACAGCATTCCTTTACTGGAAGGATGGTCTTTATCACCTTCGACGTGAATTTTTCCATTCCCTAAGTCCGTGATTTCGACTCCACATCCAACGCCACAATATGAGCAGGTAGATTTATATTTTTTATGATTAGATAAAATGCTCATATTCTGATAAATAATTAATAAAAATGTGTGAAATATTAAAGTAATTTGCTTACAATTTATAATCAATCACACTGAAATCAATAATTTGTAAGGGTTGATGAATAGCCCTATTTTATTCGTAATGCTATCGTAAAGCCTTTCGGTATTTGCTATATTTAATAAGTATTAATGCCTTAGATGTATAGCTTTTCGATAATCACATCTTTTCAACGTATATACGTCAATCTACCATACTGTATTAATATAAAACTTTTCTAATTTTTATTTACATTTTTTTGCACATGTAATTTGCGTTTTTTTTCGTTAAAGAAAAGAGCGTTTATCTTAATAAATACGGATTTCGTGCCCAAATTACTGCTATATATTGGGAATAATTTGGGAGACCGCCATCGTCCAGAACGGTACTTAACCATTTCCAACTTTATACCTGACCATTACCGCCATTTTGTAAGGTACAGAACCCGAAGTTAATAACTTCGGGTTTTATGTTTTTGCAACCACATAGATAAGATAGAAAACATAGGGAAGGAGGAAAAATATTATTTCCACTCCTATGTTTTCTAAGATAAATATGCGGTTGCAGACTCTCTTTCTATGTTTCCGATCTTAACTATGTGGTTGCACTAATCCTCAATCGAGAATTTATCGAATAGCAATGTCAATAATTCATCGTGTACCCGTATATACTCGGGGTCGTGGGCGATATCTTTTTTGTTACGTGGTCTTGGTAAATTGATGTCCACAATTTTCTTGATTGTTGCCTCTGGGCCGTTATTCATGACTACAACTCTATCCGACAAGAAAATGGCTTCTTCAATATCGTGCGTTACCATAACGATGGTTTTATTTCGATTATCTAAATTCCACAATTTCAATAATTCGATGTGCATTGAGCCTTTTGTCAAAGCATCCAAAGCGCCAAAGGGTTCATCCAACAACAAAATACTTGGGTTGATGGCGAAGGCACGGGCAATAGCAACTCGTTGTTTCATACCACCCGATAATTGACCCGGCAATTTATCTTTGTGCTGAATGAGATTAACCATTTTTAGGTTTTCTTCCACTAACTCATGTTTTTCGATGGAAGTTTTATCTTTGAAAACTGAATCAACTGCTTCGTAGATATTTTTATAAACGGTTAACCAAGGTAAAAGTGAATAATTTTGAAAAACAATTCCTCGGTCGGGGCCTGGGCCTTTTACGATATTTCCATTGGCAATTACTTCGCCTTTTGAAGGCGCCACCATTCCCGAAATGGTATTCATCAAAGTTGATTTTCCGCAACCTGAGTGACCGATTAATGCTACAATTTCACCCTTTTTAATATCAAGACTAATGTCTTTGATGGCGGTAAAAGTGCCCTTTGAACCTTTGAATGAAACGGTTATATCTTTGATACTTACCGCTGTTTCTGTATTTATTTTATGAAAGTAATTCGCTGAATCAACGAATTTGACTGAAGTTTCGATTGTTGTCATGTTTTGTAAAGGTTATTTGTTATCGGTTACTGGTTATTAGTCATCAGCGTGTTATTCAAGGGAAAAATGAAACTTGTGCTAACTTCCCAATAACCATTAACTAATAACCAGTCTCTATTTTCCTTCCCAAGAGAATAAATTTTGTAAAGCATTAAATCCTTTATCTAAAATCAAGCCTACCGTTCCGATAATAAGAATCGCAACTAAGATTTTTTCTAAAGAAAGACCATTCCAGCTATCCCACACAAAGAAACCGATTCCAACGCCACCCGAGAGCATTTCGCCCGCCACAATAACTACCCAAGCAATACCAATTGAAAGACGTAATCCGGTAAAAATGTGTGGCAAAGCGTAAGGAATTACAATTTTTGTCAAATATTTCCATCTTGAAAAACCAAAAGCCTTTCCGACATTTTTGTGGTCTTGTGGAATACTTGAAACCCCAAAAGCCGTATTAATCACCGTTGGCCATAAAGACGTGATGGCGATAATAAAAATAGTGGCTCCACCAGAATCTTTGAAAGCCAAAAGTCCCAAAGGAAACCAGGCCAAAGGTGAAACTGGTTTAAGAATTTGTACAATTGGGTTCAAAAGGCTCATGCCAATTTTAGAAGCTCCCATTAACATTCCCATTGGAATGGCAATAATACTTCCCAATAAAAACCCTGTAAAAACCCGACCAATCGAACTCATTAAATTATTCCCGATTCCTTTATCGTTTGGACCACGGTCGTAGAAAGGCTCTACCATTAATTCTTTGAAAACTGTCCATGTTGAAGCTGGACTTGGAATTTCGGCTTTAGTAATGATAGAAATCAATTGCCAAATTCCGATTAAAATTGCCATACTTCCCAAGAAATAGGCTATGTTGAGTGCTGATTTTTTTATCATGATTTTATTAAGTAGCAAAGATTTTAACCTGTTACTTTTTTAATGACTGATGACAACAAGTTGGAAAACTGTCCTATTTTTTAGTTGCCTTCAAATAATCGTCAATATTAGCAGGGTCAAAATTTACGTCGTAAGTCGTTTTGAAAGGCTTCATATCGAGTTGAATAGGCACTTGCATTTCTTTGGCTACTTCGGCAAATAAGTCATCAAGAATCAATTTCTCTACAATTGCTTTGTAATTTGGTTCAGCTTTTAAATAGCCAAAACGAACGTATTGCGCTAAAAACCACATGGCATGAACCTTTCTTGGGGTATTTACAATGCCATTATTATAAAAAGTCATGTAATCATCTTTATATTTTTGAACCCCTAAATCACAACCTAAATCATTTGAACCTAATAAACGAGATTCAATCGCAGCCAATGGAGCATTTACGTAATAAGGTTTTGTCAGCCAAGAAGCTGCTTTTTTACGATTTCCCATATTGTCCAACCATCTACAAGCCTCAATAATCGCTTTCATTACGTTTTTCAAATCTTCTTTATCTTCTGCCGCAAATTTTGAATTAACCACTAATGCTTTTTCTGGATGATGTTTCCAAATATCTTGTGAAGCAATGTGCGTAAAACCTACACCTTGAGCAGCTGCAACACCATTCCAAGGTTCACCAACTGAAAAACCTTCCATATTATCCACACGCATATTCGCAACCATTTGTGGCGGTGGAATGGTGATAATTCCTACTGATTTTTGGTTAATTCCTGCGGCTGCCATCCAGTTTCTTAACCAAATATCGTGCGTTCCGCCTGGGAACGTCATCGCAAAAGTTACTTCTTTACGGGCTTGAACAGCTTTAACAGCGGCGGCAGCTTTATTTACTTCTTTGAATCCAACCAATCCACAAAAATCTTTTGAAAGCGTGATTCCTTGACCGTTATTACTTAGAACCATCGCAATTTTCATTTCTGAACCCGCTTTTCCACCGATACCTGTATAAACTGACAAGGGCATTGAGAACAAACAGTGAGCTCCATCCAATTCTCCATTCAATACTTTGTCTCTAATATTTGCCCAAGAAGATTCCTTTGAAAGTTCTACATCAACGCCGTATTTAGCAAAAAGTCCTAATTCTTTAGCAGCTACCAATGGAGCGCAATCCGTCAATGGAATAAATCCTAATTTGATTTTGCGGGCTGGTGGTGTAATCTTGAATGAAGATACCACCGTAAGAAGTGCCATTAGACACAAAAATGATACTGATTTTTTTAACAGAGTTTGCATAATTTCTTGTTTAAAAACGTTTATGAATATTCTCTAAAATTCGACCCCCATCGAGTTTTTAGAGATTTTGACAAACCTTATAGGTTTTTGAAAACCTATA
>JBBAKY010000098.1:0-13526 GCA_040403295.1 Arcicella sp. | reverse complement strand
ACTTAACTGTCTCAGAAAAATTACTTTATGATATGGTTTTGAAGTATAACTGGAGATTAGAACAGGAGAAAATTACGAATATTTTTCAATGATTTTTTGTTGGACACAGACGCCTGCGGCAACATGGATTTTCACTGATTTTTTTATTGATGGCATGACTTTTTAAGTCATGCCATCAATGTATAACCCTAAAATCCTACGCCAACAGTCAAAGTCCTAATCCTACAAACATACATATTTGCGGTGATATAAAGCGTAGAACCATCATCTCCCCATGCACAGTTGGCGGTAGGTTCGTTGGTGTCGATTCTGCCTAAGAGTTTTCCTTCGGGCGAAATAATTAATATGCCTCCTGGGCCGGTGGCGAATAAATTCCCTTTTTTGTCTAATTTTAGTCCATCAGGTAAGCCTTGTAATTTTCCTTCTTTCACAACTGTTGTAGCATCATAAAATACCTTCCCTTTTGCTAAACTTCCATCATTTTGAACGGGATATGCCATAATAATTGCTCGGTCGGGGTCGGATTGGGCAACGTATAGTGTCTTCTCATCGGGTGAGAAGGCTAATCCGTTGGGACGTTGCAATTCTGCCGTGGCAATAGTCACTTTTCCATCCGTTCCGATGCGATATACGCCAAAAATATCCGACTCACGGGTTTGGTCGTTTTCGTGTTTGTCGAGTCCATAAGGTGGATCGGTGAAGTAATATGCACCGCTTGAATGTTGAACGACATCGTTGGGACTGTTGAACCTTTTACCCTGAAAATTATCTGCTAAAGTGCGTTTTCCGCCTACTTCTAATGGCATTGCCGATACTCTTCGGTCGCCGTGTTCGCAGGCTACTAATTCTCCTTTTTGATTGATAATTAAGCCGTTACTGCCTGGTTCGTTACTATATCTGCCCATGCCTGTATAACCCGAAGGTTCCAGAAATGGGGTTGCCAATCTATCGCCGTCATTCCAACGATAAATGGTGTTGGCGGGAACGTCTGAAAAGAGTAAATATCCACCATTTTTCACCCAAACTGGCCCTTCCGTCCATTGATAACCAGATGATAATACCTCAATTTTAGCATCTGAGGCAATGAGTTTATCAAGTTCGGGGGCAATTCTGATTACTTTACCCAAAGTTGGATAGTTAGTTTGTGCGCACGTGGCTGCCATACAACAAGTTATTAGGAGGGTTGATAAGATTGTTTTCATATTATTTATTCAGCAAATGGTTTGAAAATTGGATGGGCAAATTTTGTTTCGTTGGTTTTTATAATTGCCATAATTTGATAGTTGATTTGTTCTTTAATTTGATTGAATAATTTTGAATCATTGGTAGCGATATTATAAGAAACCAAAATGTCCAATGAGCTCTCACCAAATCCTCCGAAACGGGTGATGCCTGGGTCTTTTTTATAGTTAAGTTCTTGATTATGAACAACCTGATTTATTTCTTCGATGATTTTTTCTAAAATATCGACGGAAGTGTCTGACTGTAATTTTACGGTATACTTTGCCCGCATGAATTTTCTTTTGGTCTGATTTTCAAGGGCTTGAGCCGTTAAAAGTCGGTTTGGAATACTTATCAGACTGCCATCTCCTGTGCGTATGCGGGTACTGCGAAAACCAATATTTTCCACATCGCCCGATACTTTATCCAATTGGATATTATCGCCGACTACAAAAGGTAAATCTAAAAATAATGTAAATGAGGCAAAAAGATTTTCCAGTGTTTCTCGGGCGGCTAAAGCAATGGCGAGTCCGCCAATGCCCAAACCAGTTACCAAAGCCACAACATCCACTTTGAAAACTACGCCCAAAAGGAAGAAAATGGTCAAAAT
Source organism: Arcicella sp. (assembly GCA_040403295.1). Taxonomy (GTDB): domain Bacteria; phylum Bacteroidota; class Bacteroidia; order Cytophagales; family Spirosomataceae; genus Arcicella. Next base: position 11,695 of record JBBAKY010000098.1, on the reverse strand, counting down.
GGAAATGCCAACGACTACTAAATCTCTGAAAAATGGAATAAATTGGTCGTCCAACTTCGACTCCGTTAAGGCAGTTCGTTCTTGAAAAATTAAAGCAATAAACTTCGTAATTCTGACTAAAACCCATGAAACTGCAAAAATAAATACGCCTTGAAATCCTCGGAATAATATCATTTTTATGCCAAATACTTCTTGTGAAGGCAGGTGCCAAGAAGCTGGAAAATGAGTAAAACTGGAAGCTAAGTATAAGACTATCAGCGTGATAAATAGTCGAATTGGTTTCCTGAGTATCTCCACAAAAGTACGAATCGGGATGCTATCGTGGCGAATAAAACGGTAGAGAATTCTACTGAAATAATCGGCTAAAAATCGTCTGAATAATAATCCGAAAATTAGTATACCCGATAACCACAGGATGTCAACGACTTTATTTTCAAGAAATTCAGATTCTAAATATTGCATTTTTAAAGGTTTAAATGAAATGTAAAGTTAATTTATTCTAATTGTTGAAAGACATTAATCAAAGAAAAAGTAATTTTGTTAAAATAATGATTAAAAATATCAGATGAATTTATCCATAGATTTAGGAAATACGTACGCAAAAACGGGACTTTTCTCGGAAGGGAAATTGGTGGAAGCCAATTGGAATTTGACCTATCAAGAACTTGTTGATTACGTGCAAAGTATTCACCCTCAATATATTATGACTTCTTCGGTAAGTTATTCGGAAGAACAATTAATGGATGAATTTTCTAAAATAACGCCTGATATTTACCTACTAAAAAGCACTACACCCGTGCCCATTTCCAAACTCTATTACACACCCGAAACCTTGGGTGCCGACCGTGTTGCGGCGGCAATTGGGGCGAAAGTTTTATATCCTCAAAATAACTGCTTAGTAATTGATATGGGAACGTGTATTACCTACGATTTAGTGGATGAAAATAATAATTTTCAAGGCGGAATTATTTCCCCTGGCGTGCGTATGAGATTTAAAGCCATGAATACCTTTACGAAACGTTTACCGTTATTAGAACCTGAAGAAATTCCGTCATTGATTGGTAAAAACACGAAGCACGCTATGCAAAGTGGTGTTATGAATGGATTGTTGGCAGAAATAAATGGGCTTATTGAAGAGTATGGCAAGGTTTTAACAAATATTAACGTCATTTTGTGTGGTGGAGATGCCACTTACTTTGCAAACCGCATAAAATACCCGAACTTTGTAGTCCCAGAATTGGTGCTGATTGGACTTAACAGAATTTTAGAATATAATGTTGAACATAAAAAAAACAATAGGTTTTAGTGAACTCTCACGACTTAAAACTAATTTTTCCCCAAAGAATTTAATGAAAGTAACCGCTTACTGTTTACTGCTAATGGCTAACTGCCTACTGTTTACCTTCAAAACTAACGCACAGCAAACAAATTCACCTTTCTCTTATTTGGGCATTGGCGAAGTTTATACGGGCGGAACTGCTATTCATTCAATGATGGGAGGTTTAGGAGTGGCCAATTCAAATGGTATTTATGTTAATACTTTGAATCCCGCTTTGTTGGCTCGAAATCGTTATACTGTTTTTGAAATGGGTGTAAAGATGGAAGGAAAATCTATGCAAAATGATAGACAACTTTCTAATACGTTTGATGGAACCTTGAACCCTATTACGTTAGCGTTACCAGTTTCGTCAAGGTGGACTTTGGCTTTGGGATTAGCTCCCTATAGTACGGTGAACTATAAAACTTTTACCTCGCAAAAATTGACTATCGTCGGTACAGATAGTGTTACTTACTCATACATTGGGGATGGTGGTTTGAATAAAGCGGTTATTTCTAATGGAGTTAGAGTTCTTAAGGATATGTATGTGGGCTTGGAAACGGCCTATCTTTTTGGGGTAATTAATCGTAATGTTTCTACGCAAAATTTGAGTGATGGGCAACGTTATCAAGTAACCTTGGCTGACCGTACTAATTATTCGGGTGTGCATTTTAAATTAGGATGGGCTTGGAGACCAAAATTGAATAAAGACTACTTCCTTAATCTTGGTGCAACGGCTGAATTTGGACAAAGTGTTGGGGCGAAATCCTTGAAAAGATTTACCATTAATAATTCAAGCGCCCAACAAGTTAATGCAGATACCTTGAAACAGCTTTCGGGAAATTTCTCATTACCAGCTACTTATAGATTCGGAATTAGCCTTGAAAAACCAGCAAAATTATTAGTATCACTTGATTATTCAATGACACAATGGTCTGGTTATCAAAACCTTAATGGTTCTTCTGAGAATTTAAAAAATGCTTCTACTATTGCCTTAGGAGCTGAATTTATTCCTCAATTTGATGCCTTAAACGGATATTTTAATCACGTAATGTACCGTGCAGGTTTAAATTATACTACTTCTCCATATTCAATTAACGGTGGAAGTCAAGCAACAGATATGAGTTTTTCAGTGGGAGCTTCATTTCCTCTGAGAACAATTTCATATATCAACGTGGCATACGTGAGAGGGAAAAGAGGAACTTTTGCAACAACTGGTATTGAAGAAGTTTATAATAAAATCGTTATTGGATTTTCGTTGGGAGATTTCTATTGGTTCCGTAAACCTAAAATTGATTAATATTAATTTGAAAATGTATTCATTCGAAAATTTGAAAATAAAATTAAATGCCGTGGTCTGTGTTTTCGCAGACCACTTTTGTTGCTATATGTCATTGAAAAATGTTATTACTTACTGCCTACTGCCTTCTTTCTTCTGCTCACTAATTTCTTGCGACGATGACAAAAAAGTGGTCAAAAAAGAGGAATACAAGGGACCAATTTCAGAAGTTTATGGCATTAATATGACCTATTCAGATTCGGCGAGATTGGTGGTTAGAATGACTACTGATGTGCAATTAACGATGGCTTCGGAAGATAAGATTTTTCCAAAAGAGATTAGAATTTTCTTTTTTGATAAATTTGGTAATAATACCACGAAATTAAGAGGAGACTCTGCTCGATTTATTCGGGCCAAAAACCTCTACCGAGTGATGGGAAGAGTACAAATTGATAATCAGGTAAAACACGAAGTGCTGGAAACGCCTGAGTTATTTTGGAATCCTGAAACGAAGAAAATTTATACGGATAAACAAGTGGATATTAAAACCCCCGACCAAGTATTGCACGGTATGGGGATGGATTCTAATCAAGATTTTACGGATTATACCATAAGAAAAGTTACTGGCGTAGTGAGCGTGAAAAGCTTACCGCAGTAATTTTTTCGATGCTTGATATTCGTTTTTCGATGTATGGAAACGACCATTGAAAAACGAACATCAAACATCGAAAGGCTATTTTTTACAATCTTCTAATAGCTTCTGCACACTTTTTACATCGGTAATTACCTTTTCATTTCCCCATTCATTGTAGATGTACGTAGCAATCTCGGCTACATCCAAAGCCTGTAATTGGGTATTTGCGGGCATTGGTTGGCGGTAAGTTTTGCCATTAACCACGATGGTATCTTTCAAGCCATTTCGCATCGAACAGAGTACTAATTCTTTATTCTTTTTAAGGAAATCTGAACCTGCAATGGGTGGATAAAGTCCTGCTAAACCTTGTCCATTGTCTTGGTGGCAATTGGCACAATGCGTTTTATAAAGCGCTTGACCGTCAATGTAATATTGTTTTAATTTGACATCTTCTTGACTGCATGAAGTGGTAAGTAATGAGCATTGAGCGATGAGCAGAAGGTAAGAAAATTTTGGCAGTTTTTTTGTTATAATATTCATTTTTGGTTTTTTTAAATCGCTAACTCACAACTCCTTCAATAATACCTCCATATCCTTCATCAATTTATCCACTTTCTCAGGCTCAGTCCCATCATAAATCCCTCTGATATGTCGGTTTTTATCAACTAAAATAAATGCTCCGCTGTGAACAATTCCACCTGGTTGACTTGGGTCATCGGTGGCAGAAACCATGTAGCTTTTTTGTCCGATTTCGTAAATTTTGGCTTTATCGCCCGTGACCATCTGCCACATTTTTGATTTAATTCCTAAATTGTTCATAAACTCCCGAAGCACAGCGGGCGTGTCATGACGTGGGTCTATTGTATGGGAAAGAATGGCTACTTTTGGATTGTCCTTAAACTTCTCATAAATCCGCAACATTTGGGTTTTCATCTTCGGGCAAATCGTTGGACAAGTCGTAAAAAAGAAGTCTGCCACGTATATTTTACCTGCATAATCCTTCTGGGTAATGTTGGAAGAATCTTGGTTAATAAACTCAAAATCAGGTATTTGATGATAAAGTGTGTCGGTAATTTGCTTTCCATCAACCATTTTTACGACTGCTTCTTTATTGCCGAGAATTGGAAGTTTTTCGGGTTTTGTGTTGCAGGATGATAGGAATAGGAAAAAATATAAATAATTTGATAGTTTCATTTTTGTGTCTGTTTACTTCCCTAAAAAGCCCTTAGCCTCCTCTATACTCTTGTCAGTCAGTACTTTAACTTCTGTTATTTTAGTTTTTTGGTTGGCGAAATATTTACTAATTTCTACTTCTGATTTACCCTTCACAGATTCCGAATCATAGTTTTCCATCCAATCCATCATCTGATTATCCGCTATATCCAAGGCAGAATACAGTTTTTTAGCTTTAACAGAATCGGGCGAAACTTTGATAGCAGAATCCAAACTACTTTTCAAAGACATAATATCGTCCATCTTGGGCATTATCTCATCATGAACCGCCATGACTTCATTAATCATCGTTTTCTGCTTGTCCTCTGTATTCTTTTGGCAAGCCGTCAACGTGGCAAAAAGGGCAATTGTGACTATTATTTTTTTCATAATTGTACAGTTAGTTGAAATGAATTTACTTCATCAATCAAAAAAAATCCTTTTAAATCTGTGCAGTTCGACGATTCGATTGCCGAACGCATTTGTGTCATAATAATTTGATTACAAATCTAATTTATAATTCATCTTATCGACTAAATGTTTACTCAAAATCTCCCTTGCGTTGTCCACAATAGCTTTTGAAGGATTTTGTCCACCAATCATTTGGGCAATTTCCATCACTCTTTCCTCATTCGTTAACTTTTTGATGCGAGAAACAGTTTTGGCTGATGAGTTATCTTTATAAACAAAATAATGAGCCGAACCCTGTGCCGCAATTTGGTGCAAATGCGTAATGGCAATCAATTGGTGACTACGACTCATTTCACGCATCATATTACCTACTTTTATCGAAACTTCGCCCGAAATACCCGTATCAATTTCATCAAAAATGATGGTTGGTAAGGCTCTTTTATTAGCTAAAATATATTTTATCGCCAACATCAAACGACTAAATTCACCGCCCGAAGCCACATTTTTGATGGGTTGCGGCTTAATTCCTTTATTGGCAGAAAATAGTAAATTGATGGTATTCAGACCATTAGGTGTTGGTTTGATGATTTCGTTATTAATGTTCAAGCTGGCATTGGGCATTCCCAAATCTTTCAATAAATCCGAAATTTGTTTTTCGATAACGGGTAAGACGGCAATGCGAGATTTCGACAATGCTTCGCCCGATTTAATCATCGTTTTTTCGGTTTTTTCAACGTTGGCCTTGGCTTTTTCGAGTGCTTCATCAATGTTTAAAACCTTGCTAACTTTCTTGTCCAAATCATCCTGAATGGCCATTAATTCACGGTCAGTTTTTACTTGATGTTTCTGCAAAAGATTATACAGTGAATCGAGTCGTTGTTGAATAATTGAGATTTTTTCATTATCCAATTCCACTTCTTCCGCCTCAGACTCTACTTCTACAGCAATGTCTTTTAGTTCAATTAAACAGCTTTGCAAACGGTTTCGTAACTGCTCATATTGTTCTCCGAAGCCGCTGATTCCGTTGAAATTGGCAACAGCGCTGGTCAAAAACGTGATGATTGATTGCTCTGGGTCATTCAAATATTCAGTCGCCAATAACAATTTGGATTTGACTTCCTCGGCATTTTCGAGTTTGTTTAACTCCAATTCTAAGCCTTCTAATTCATTGTTTTTTAGTTTTACTTTTTGCAATTCATCCAGTAGAAAAGCATTATAATCAAACTCTTTTTTAGATTCCTTGGCTTCGCTCAATAACTGCTCATAAGTTCGATTAGCTTTATTATAGGTCTGATAATCAGCTTTATATTTATCAAGAAATTCGTTGTTTTGGGCAAAAGTATCCACAATTTGGAGTTGATAATCATTCGCTCCCAACAGTAAATTATCGTGCTGAGAATGCACGTCCATCAGTTGTGAAGTTACCTTACGGAGTGTCTCCAAATTTACGGGTGTGTCATTGACAAAGGCACGGGTTTTACCTTGGGGAGAAATCTCTCGTCGGATGATGCAATGGTCTTCATAATCCAACTCTTCTTCCTCAAAAATACTCCGAATAATATAGCCCGAAATATTAAATTCACCTTCAATTACACATTTTTCACTCGGATTATAGAGCGTGCGAGTATCGGCACGATTGCCCAATAATAGGCCAATAGCTCCCAACATGATGGATTTTCCCGCACCCGTTTCGCCCGTGATGATGTTCAAGGCACGGTCGGGTGCAAAGTCCAAATGCTCAATGAGAGCGTAGTTTTTTATTTGTAAGTTTGTTAGCATTTGACTGTGAGGTCGTGAGATTTTGTTTGTAATTCGCACACAAAGTTAAAAATACAATTTCATATTTAGATTCTCTGATAATACATCAATTAAAATTTCTAATATCTTTGTTTAAAAATCATCAAATTATGGTAGGATTTAACGAAAAAGCTCATCAATTGGGTTTCAGTCGATTCTCGGATATTCCAGAACACCTTGTTTATGAAGAATGGGATGGTGTCCCAATTCTTTATAAAGGAATAAAAACGTATGCGCTACAAAATTACAACCTTAAGCAACTCGAAATGGGAAGTAGTATTTTTCAATCACTTATTATAGAATTTATTTTGGGACAATTGTACGATGCAATTAATCGTAAAATATATGCCATTGTTACTAATGAACCTGGTTTACATTTGGGTTATCGTAACAATATTTCTAATGACATTGCCATTATTGAGCGAAATCGTATTCAAAACAAAAGGTCTGTAAAATATGCCAATGTGCCTCCAAAAGTAGCCATTGAAGTGGATGTCAGAGCTGATTATGAACAAGAATTTGAGAGTTTTAATGATTATATCAATCAAAAAACGCAAAAATTATTAGACTTTGGCGTTGAGAAAGTGATCTGGATTCTCTCTTCAGAATTGCAAGAAGTAAGAGTTTCTACTTTATCTCAAACAAGTATTCATGCTTGGACTGACACCATTGAAATCTTAGATGGCGTAACGTTTTGTTTGAATGATATGGATTTGAGTTAGCCTTCAAAAACTCCATCTCTCTTCCCCATTTTTGCCTCAAAAGCCTCTTGTAAATCAGCTGAGAGCAACATGGCTGCATTCCAAGTTGCCATATAATTAAGTCCATCGGCCACGGAATGGTCACGAGTGTGGAGGAGAATATGTTTTATTCCCCTAATAGATAACGGAGATTTTTGGGCAATCGTTTCGGCAATTTTCATTACTTCTGCCATCATGGTGGTTTTGTCCGAAAATGAACGGTTTACGATGCCAATTCGCTCTGCTTCTTGCCCGCCAACGTTGCGTCCTGTGTATGCCATTTCTCGCACCATTCCTTCACTAATGAGCTTTGGTAAACGTTGGAGCGTTCCCAAGTCTGCAACCATGCCCATGTCAATTTCTTTAATCGTGAAATAGGCATCGTCCGTGCAGTAACGCATATCACATCCACAAACTAAATCTATGCCACCGCCAATACAACCGCCGTGAATGGCGACTAAAACGGGCTTGGAACAATTTTCAATTGCATTGATTGGTGCTTGCAATTTTAGGACGTTTTTACGTAAAGTTTCTCTTTTTCGCCCCTCACATTTGGTGTGATTTTGAGAAACTGACATCAATAAACTAAGGTCAATGCCAGCACAGAAATTTTTGCTTTCCCCGCCTTCCAAAACGACTACTCGCACATCTGCATTTTCGTCAAGATATTCAAAAACCTCCGTAATTTCATCCCAAGCAGCTTGATTGAGGGCATTCATTTTATCAGGACGATTGATTGTGACGTGGGCAATGTGGTTTTGAATCGTTAATTTGAGGGTTTCCATGTTTTGAGAAGTGTTTTTTGTGATAGATGAAGTTATTGAATGTTTTTGAATAAAGCAAAATGGATTGCAAAAAAGGACGGCTTCACTCAAAGCGAAGCCGTCCTTAAAAGTTAATTATATGTTTTCCTAAACCACCGTTCGAATTTTTAATTCATTCAATTGTTTATCATCAATGGTTGAAGGTGAATCAATCATTACGTCTCTTCCTGAATTGTTTTTAGGGAAGGCAATAAAATCACGGATTGAATCTGAACCGCCAAATAATGAACAAAGTCTATCGAAACCGAAGGCTAAACCACCGTGCGGAGGCGCTCCGTATTCAAAGGCATCCATCAAAAATCCGAATTGATGTTTGGCTTCTTCGTCAGTAAATCCTAAAACGCCGAACATTTTTGCCTGCAATTCTTTCTGGAAAATACGAATTGAACCACCACCAACTTCAACGCCATTGATAACTAAATCATAGGCATTGGCTCTGATTTTTCCTAATTCGCCCGTTTCCAAATATTGCATATCCTCTGGTTTTGGACTGGTGAATGGATGGTGCATAGCAAACCATCTGTCGTCCGCTTCGCCGTATTCCAATAACGGGAAATCCACAACCCAATGGGCAGCGTATTTCTTTGGGTCACGAAGTCCCAAACGATTACCCATCTCTAAACGTAATTCGTTCAACTGCTTACGAACTTTGTCGCCATCGCCAGGCAGGATTAATATTAAATCGCCTTGCTCCGCTCCGAAAGCTTCCGCCCATTTTTTCAAATCTTCTTCTGAATAGAATTTATCTACCGACGATTTCAAACTTCCATCGGCATTATAACGAAGGTAAATCATGCCTTTCGCTCCAATTTGAGGACGTTTTACAAAATCCGTCAATTCGTCCATTTGCTTGCGAGTGTATTCTGCACAACCTTTGGCACAAATTCCAACAACGGTATTGGCTGAATCAAAAACGACAAAATCTTTACCCGAAACTAAATCTACCTCTTCACTTTTTAGTTCAACAAACTTCATATCAAAACGAATATCTGGTTTGTCTGAACCATAAAATTTCATGGCGTGGTCGTAGGTCATGCGAGATACTTCACCTAAATCTAAGCCTTTTACTTCGGTGAAAAGATGGCGAATCAAGCCCTCGAACATATTAAGAATATCTTCTTGTTCGATGAATGACATTTCGCAGTCAATTTGCGTAAATTCAGGCTGACGGTCGGCACGTAAATCTTCGTCACGGAAACATTTTACGATTTGGTAATAACGGTCAAAACCCGAGACCATCAATAATTGTTTGAAGGTTTGAGGCGACTGTGGCAAGGCGTAAAACTCCCCTGGATTCATCCGTGAAGGAACGACAAAATCTCTTGCTCCTTCGGGCGTTGATTTAATCAAAACGGGCGTTTCAACTTCAATAAACTCTTGATTATCGAGGTATTGGCGAGTTGCTTTTGCTACACTATGACGCAATATTAAATTCTGACGAACAGGATTTCTACGTAAATCAAGATAACGATATTTCATTCTGATGTCATCGCCACCGTCGGTTTCGTCCTCAATTAAAAAAGGAGGAAGTTTGGCAGGATTTAATACAGAAAGGTCAGTAATTTTTATTTCAATATCACCCGTAGGCATTTTATCATTTTTCGACAAACGCTCAACGACTAAACCCGTGGCAGAGATAACAAATTCACGTCCGAAAGTACGAGATAAATCCAGAATTTCTTTGGGAGTTTTGCCTTCTTCGAGCATCAATTGCGTAACGCCGTAGCGGTCACGGAGGTCAATCCAAATCATGCCCCCTTTGTCACGAGAGCGTTGTACCCAACCGCAAAGGGTTACGGTTTGGTTTACATGAGCAAGGCGAAGTTCGCCATTATTGTGAGTTCTTAACATCAGTTGTTTTGGGCAGTTATTACTTATCAGTCGTAAAACGTCTAACTCAGAATTTCATAAATCCTGCCAAATTGTAATGATTAATAAAATTTTCACAAAAATACGGAATAAAGATGCTTTGCCCAATAGCATTGATTTAATTTAGGGAAATGAATAGATTTGTGGAAAAAATCTATGAGTTTTGTTATTGCAAACGCAGTAAAATTTTATTGGTTTTGTCATTGCGAACGAAGTGAATCGGAGTTTCGTTAAACCAATCTGTTTGCTTACGAGAAAATAACTTTAAACTCTTTCGACGAACAGTATTCAAACATATTTTATTAACCTTAGAGATTCTCGCAATGACAAAGCTCTGAGTTTTGTTATTGCAAACGCAGTGAAGCAATCTGTTAGCTTATGTTTGAAAACTTTAAGTTTTTTCAACTCATAGTATTCAAACATACTTTCATTAATCCAACAGATTGCTTCGTACCTCGCAATGACAGTTTTTATACGTTTTATAAAAAATTATGATTGCCTTAATCTATTCTCAATGACAGTTTTTATATTTTTACTTAATTTCCAACTCAACAATTAACAATAAACTAATGAAAAACACATTAATCTTAACTGGCATTTTAATGCTAACTATTTTGGGTGCAAATGCTCAAAAATTGAGAGGACTTGATAAAAGTCCGATGGATATGGCTTATTATCCCGATAATTTTGCCCACGACCGCAAGTTTTCTCCTAAACCCGAATGGAAAGACAAAGCTCTGGCTCGCATAACGTACAGTCGCCCGAACAAAAAGGATAGAGAAGTTTTTGGAAAATTGATTCCTTATGGTAAAATGTGGCGGGTAGGAGCCAATGAAGCTACAGAAATAAAATTTTTTAATGATGTAACGATTCAAGGGAAAAAGGTAAAAGCAGGAACCTATTCTTTGTACGCTATCCCTACTGAAACTGAATGGACAATTATTTTGAATACCGATTTGGACCAATGGGGCGAGTACAGTTATAAAGAATCAATGGATGTAGTAAGATTTAAGGCTCCAGTTAAAAATTTGGATGAAGTGGTGGAAAATCTTACCATACAATTCAAGCAAGCGAATGATAAATTGAATGAGGCAATTATGATGGTGGCTTGGGATAAAACGATGGTTGAATTGCCTATTTCGTTTTAAATTCTATCATTCGATAAATACTATTTTCAAAAAGAACAGCGTATCGAAAAGTGATTTCGGTACACTGTTCTTATATGATTCATTTAAACGCCAAATTGGGTTAAATGATGGTCTATGTGCTTGTAAAATCAACTCATTTCCCGAATGAAAGTGATTCTTTCCCAAGCCGTTGAAGTATTAAGCTGTCGCTATCCTTTGTTGGGTATGGGTTTAATGGAGAAAAGTATATTTGAACTCGACTTGATTATTGTTGAAATAAAACGGATTCGTTAGCGTATTTCTGGGACAGGTAAGTATTGCGTTTAAAATGGGTCGTCGTCAATTTTGGTGAAAAGCTATTCATACCCAACTTCAAGAATACTTTTATAATTTAAAATGTAGCTCAATAGAAAGAATTGGAATGTATTAGTATTCTGATTTGAACTATCTTTTTTATTCACCAAAATTGACGATGAACCGTTTG
>JBBAKY010000097.1:0-13668 GCA_040403295.1 Arcicella sp. | reverse complement strand
AATAATCCTTAAAAGCAATGACAACTGCAATAAATGCTTATGATAGTTTAGCCGACTTTATGGCTTCTCTTGACCCTGTGAAGGTATTGGGTTTTCATGCTCCGAAGAACATTCAAGAACGGGTGGAAGAGCTTTTGGAGAGACAACAAGAATCTCCCTTAGCATTTTCAGAAAAAGAAGAATTGGAGCATTATATGATTTTAGAACATATTGTTAGGCTTGCTAAATCTCGGGCGAGATTACAAATTTCTGAAAAGTAAAGATGAGTCAGAAAATTCCCGAAGCATTACGCAGAGAAGTAGCATCTCGTGCGAAATATCATTGTGAATATTGTCGTAGATTAGAAACAGACTCATTTATTCGCTACCAAACCGACCATATTATTAGTAGAAAGCACGGAGGATTGACTGTCTTAGAAAATTTAGCCCATTCTTGTCCAATTTGTAATAATGCCAAAGGAAGTGATTTATCCACCGTCCTTGATGGCGAAAATATTATCAGATTATTTCATCCACGAAAAGATAATTGGTTTGAGCATTTTGGAATCGAAGATGGCTTCTTAATTCCAATAACGGATATTGGGGCGGCGACTATCAAACTACTGAAACTCAATGATTTTGAACGAGTTTTGGAGAGGATAGATTTGATTAAAGCTGGATTGTATCCATAGAATTTAAAAAATGAAAACCATAAAAATAGGAATAATAGGCGGTGCTGGATATACAGGAGGCGAATTACTCAGAATCCTTATCCATCACCCCGAGGCCGAAATTGTTTACGTAAATTCAAAATCGCAAGCAGGAAAACCCGTTCATAATACTCATACCGATTTATTGGGCGATACAGATTTAACTTTTTCAGACGAATTACATACGAATGTGGACGTTATTTTTCTTTGCTCTGGACACGGTGAATCTAAGAAATTTTTATTAGCACATCCCGAATTCAAGTCGGTTAAAATAGTTGATTTAAGTACGGATTTCCGTGACCAATCAGAAGGCTTTGTGTACGGTTTGGCGGAATTGCAACGGGATAAAATCCGTCAAGCAAATCACGTAGCAAATCCTGGCTGTTTTGCTACTTCCATTGAGTTGGCTTTGTTGCCTTTGGCTTCGGCTGGTTTGATTTATGACGATGTTCATGTGTCGGCAGTTACGGGTTCAACGGGGGCGGGACAAAGCCTTTCACCAACGGGACATTTTTCTTGGCGAAGCAATAATATTTCAATTTATAAAGCCTTCACCCATCAGCATTTAACGGAAATTGGGATGGTGATTTCTTCTTTTCAAGGAGCAAAACCAACGGTCAATTTTATTCCGTATCGTGGTACTTTCACCCGTGGAATTATGGCGAATGTTTATACCAAATTTGCGGGAACCTTGGAAGAAGCTAAAACACTTTCCCGAAACTATTACGCTGAACATCCTTTTACACACATAAGCGATTTTCCTGTGGACGTGAAGCAGGTGGTTAATACCAATAAATGCCTAATCTCATTGGAAGTTCAAGAAGGTAATTTATTGATAACCAGCGTGATAGATAATCTTACCAAAGGGGCTTCGGGACAAGCAGTTCAAAATATGAACTTGATGTTTGGCTTGGAGGAAACGGCTGGTTTGAGGTTGAAATCGGTTGGAATGTAGTTCAGATTGCACACGGATTTAACGGATTAGACACGGATTAACTATTTTTTTATAATTTAAAATTAAATAATCCGTGTCCAATCCGTTAAATCCGTGTTCCATAATTCATCAACAAAAATGAAAAAACCACTATTATTAATTTTATTATTTAATTCACTGATTTTCAATGGTTTAGGTCAAGATAAAAAACCGTATAGTCGCAAGGGAGAATATTATTTTTTCTGGGGTTATAATCGTTCGGAATACGCAAAATCGGATATTTCATTCCATGGAAAAGGCTATGATTTTACCCTAAAGGACGTGGTAGCGTATGATTTGCCAATTCCATTTAGTACAGAAGAATACTTTGATATCACTCGCTTGTCAATTCCGCAATACAACTTTCGGGTTGGTTATTTTATCAATGATCATTGGGCTATTTCAATTGGTTCCGACCACATGAAATATGTAATGGTTAATGAACAACAATCAACCATTACTGGACATATTTCAGCTCAAGATTCTAATCCGTCAATTGATGTATATGCCATTAATAAGGAATACGTAGGGAATTTTGATAACAAATCCTTCGTAATTGCCAAGGATTTTTTGACTTACGAACATACCGATGGTTTCAATTACTTTCACGTTGAATTAGACCGCTACGACCGTATTTGGAAAGCCAAAAATAATGTTCAAGGCGTAGACTGGCTCGTAGGTTTGGGCGCAGGAACATTGATTCCACGTTCGGATGTAAAACTTTTTGGTGTTGGTATCAATAACCACTTCAATTTTGCGGGTTATGGACTTTCTGCCAAAACTGGCCTCCGCTTTGATTTATCCCGAAGGTTTTTCTTCCAAACGGATTTTATGACAGGATTCGTCCGTTTGAGCAATGTACATACCACTGGCAGAAATGACATTGATTACGCTCAACAGAGCATTTGGTTCGGTCAGTTTTATGGGGCATTGGGGTATAAGTTTGGTAGAAAAAGAAATAAATAACAGTTGTGAGCTTTGAGCTTTTTTTAAATAATTATCCAGATAATATAAAAGCCATGGCTAAAAGCTCATTGCTTATGACTCATGGCTCAAAACTATAAAAAATGAATCTTTTTAATGTATATCCTCTTTACGACATCACCCCTGTAAAAGCGCTTGGAAGCAAATTATGGGATAAAAATGGTGTCGAATATCTTGACCTTTACGGAGGTCATGCCGTTATTTCAATTGGACATTCGCATCCGCATTATGTTCAGAAATTGACCGAACAATTGAGTAACATTGGGTTTTATTCAAACTCGGTAAATATTCCAATTCAGCAAGAATTAGCTACTAAATTGGGCGAACTTTCTGGTTACGAAGACTACGAATTATTTCTTTGCAATTCGGGAGCAGAAGCCAACGAAAACGCTTTGAAATTAGCTTCTTTCTACAACGGTCGCAAAAAGGTAATTGCTTTTTCAAAATCTTTTCACGGTAGAACGGCGGGTGCGGTTGCCGTAACTGATAATAAGGCAATTGTTGCGCCAATTAACTACGACGAACACGTTACATTCTTGCCATTCAACGACGTTGAAGCTTTGCGTGCTGGCGTTACAGACGAAATCGGTGCGGTCATTGTGGAAGGAATTCAAGGTGTAGGTGGAATCAACGTAGCATCCGATGAATTTTTGAAAGCCGCTCGTGAAGTTTGTGATAAAATGGGTGCAGTTTTAATATTGGATTCTGTGCAGTGTGGATACGGACGTTCGGGTAAATTTTTCTCGCATGATTTCTCGGGAATTCGCCCTGATATTATGACTACGGCTAAAGGAATGGGCAACGGGTTTCCGATTGGTGGCGTATTAATTGCGCCAAAATTCAAAGCAAAATTCGGAATGTTAGGCACAACTTTCGGAGGAAATCATTTGGCTTGTGCGGCAGCAGTGGCGGTTTTGGATGTAATGAAATCGGAGAATTTAATGGAAAACGCTATACAAAAAGGTGATTATTTATTCGAGCATTTGAAAGGAATTTCGGGTATCAAAGAATTGCGTGGACGTGGCTTGATGATAGGAATTGAATTTGAACAACCCGTTGATAAAATTAGAGATACATTATTATTTGATCATAAAATATTCTGCGGATATTCGGGTAAAAATACCTTGAGATTATTGCCAAGTTTAGCTTTGGGACAATCAGAATGTGATAGATTTTTAGAGGCTTTGTCGGTGGTGGTGAAATAGGTTTACAAGTTTAAAACAGGTAAAAAGAGTAAAAGACAGAGAGTCTTCACCCAACTGTGTCAAATCAAATTTCCAGTTTTTGGATTTGAATTCTATTTCCAAAAGTAACCGGTAATTCTGATAAAATTGATTTCCATTGAAAGGCGGTTTTATTCAAGATTTTTTCCATGTTTTAGTTGGCTAAAAAGCCGGTTTTAAAAAGGCATTATCTGAAGTAAAAGCCGTCTTTGTTTTTGTCATTTTGCGGATATTTCGATGATGAGACTCAATCGTATTAGTGGTATAAATCATTTTCCGAATCAAGGAGAAATAATCAAAATAAGCGGATATTATTATAAAAAGTTGTAGCTGTATGTGGGAAAATGCCGATTTGATAGCTTCTGGAAATCCTTTGGCCTAAACCCAACGTACAATTATTTTATTGCTTTTTGCTTGAAATCATCGAAATCAAATGACTGAGAGTTTTTCATTTTTTCTGCGTTTTGTTAAAGTTTAAAATTATACTTTAATTTGATACAGTTCTATGAAAATGCTCTCTCAGTCATCTGAAACGGCTTTTTTATTCTAAAAATTATCTATCTATGCAATCACAATGGCCGTTCCTTTCTCTACATCCTGTTCAACGGTTTTGTATTTGACGTTTTCTTTAATCGAACCGTCTCGGTATTGAACCGTAACTCGTTGATTTCTATCGGCAATTTTTACGGCTTGACGTGGAACAATTTTCTCAACTGTTCTCTCGCTTGGGTCGTGGTAATCTTGTTCGTCGCCTCTTCCACCTGCCAAACCACCTAATAATGACGATAAAGCATCATCTTTTTGCGTTTGCAATTTTGGCTGTGGTGCTTGTCTTACTTTTTGTTTTGGCGCTTGAGCTTCTTGAATTTCTGGCATATCCGCTTTCATCAAGAAACTTACTGTGTCGATGTTGATTCTACTCAAAAAACGCTCAAACAGTTTAACGGCTTCAAATTTATAAATAAGCAAAGGGTCTTTTTGTTCGTAAGAAGCATTTTGAACCGATTGTTTCAAATCATCCATGTCTCTCAAATGTTCTTTCCACTCTTGGTCAATCAAACTCAAGGCAATGGTTTTTTCCATTTCTTGAATCAATTTTCTACCATTGGTATCAATCGTTTCTTGGGCATCGGCAAACATATTCGACATCATGTTTCCACTCACAATTGGCACTTGCATACCCGTGTATTTATGTGACATCGCCTCTTTGGCAAAATTGACCACTTTTGTCATCAAACCTTTGTTTTTGGCTTGATAATGTTCTTCGGCAGCTTCGTATAAACGTGTCGTTCTTTGTTGCGTATTCAATCTGGCAATTTCATCACGACCAAAAGGCGGCTGAATTCCCAAAATCTCAATACAACGCAATTCTAATTCATCGTAATTCGCATTGCTTTGTACCAATTCTGAACAAACATCGTAGGTATTATTGGCAATATCCAAGGCTAAACGTTCTCCGAAAAGCGCATTTTGACGACGTTTGTAAATGGCATTTCTTTGGTAATTCATTACGTCATCGTATTCCAAAAGACGTTTACGAATTCCGAAGTTATTTTCCTCAACTTTCTTTTGCGCTCTTTCTACCGAAGATGTAATCATCGAATGTTGAATCACTTCGCCTTCTTCCATGCCCATTCTGTCCATGACTTTGGCGATACGGTCTGAACCAAATTTACGCATTAAATCATCTTCCAAAGAAAGGAAAAATTGGGTTGAACCCACATCTCCCTGACGACCAGAACGTCCACGTAACTGTCTATCTACACGACGAGATTCGTGCCTTTCTGTACCCACAATCGCTAATCCACCCGCTGTGCGTGATTCTGGAGATAATTTAATATCCGTTCCACGACCTGCCATGTTGGTTGCAATGGTCACCTTTCCAGATTGTCCAGCCTCCGCAACGATGTCGGCCTCACGAGCGTGTTGCTTGGCGTTTAATACATTATGTTGAATTTTACGAATCGACAACATTCTACTCAATAATTCAGAATTATCAACTGAGGTTGTACCCACCAAAATCGGGCGGCCAGCATCTACTAATTCTTGAATTTCATCGGCTACGGCACTGTATTTTTCACGAACAGTTTTGTAAACTTTATCTTCGTGATCAAATCTTGACATTTTACGATTGGTCGGAATCGTGATTACGTCCAATTTATAAATCGTCCAGAATTCACCCGCTTCCGTCTCGGCCGTTCCCGTCATACCACATAATTTGTGGTACATTCTGAAAAAGTTTTGTAGCGTAATGGTCGCATACGTTTGCGTAGCATCTTCAATATTTACGCTTTCTTTGGCTTCAATGGCTTGGTGCAGACCGTCAGAATAACGACGACCATCCATAATACGACCCGTTGACTCATCCACAATTTTTACTTTTCCATCATTTTCATCAACGATATATTCAACGTTTTTCTCGAATAAAGAATACGCTTTTAATAATTGACTAACGGTATGAATCCTTTGAGTTTTGGCAGAATAATCACGGATAAGGGCTTCTTTTTCAATCAGACGTTCTTGTTCGGTAATTTCTTCTTTTTTCTCAATAGCATTCAAATCAACCGAAAGATCTGGAATCACGAAGAAATCAGGATTTTCAACCATGCGAGTCATGAAAGTCAACCCTTTTTCAGTCATTTCCACCTGGTTATTTTTCTCTTCAATCGTAAACATTAAAGGAGCATCCGCTTCTGGCATCAATTTCTGATTTTCTGCTAAATAGATGTTTTCCGTTTCTTGCATAATCTGCTTAATACCCGTTTCAGAAAGGTATTTAATCACCGGACGAGCTTTTGGAAAACCTCTAAAAGCACGGAATAAAGCCAAACCACCCGCTTTTTTATCACCCGCTGCAATCAATTTCTTCGCTTCAATCAAATGGTCTTGCACAATTTTCTTTTGTTGTTCCACCATTTTTGCCACCAAAGGATTGAAGGCATCAAACTCTTGTTCATCGCCACGAGCCATTGGCCCAGAAATGATTAAAGGCGTTCTTGCATCATCAATCAATACTGAATCGACCTCATCGACCATGGCGTAGTGATGCTTGCGTTGTACTTGCTCTTCGGGCGTGCGAGCCATGTTATCACGGAGATAATCGAAACCAAATTCGTTATTTGTTCCGTAAGTAATATCCGCTAAATAAGCCTGACGACGTTCGTCGGTATTTGGTTCGTGCTTATCAATACAATCAACCGTAATTCCGTGAAATTCAAACAAAGGCGCATTCCATTCAGAGTCACGTTTTGCCAGATAATCATTGACTGTCACTAAATGCACGCCCATTCCCGCCAGTGCATTTAGGTAGGCAGGAAGCGTTGAAACCAACGTTTTTCCTTCACCCGTTGCCATTTCAGCAATTTTTCCTTGATGCAATACGACTCCACCAATCAACTGAACATCGTAATGAATCATGTTCCACTCAATTTCATTGCCAGCGGCCAGCCATTTATTGTGCCAAATAGCAGTTTCACCCACAATTTCAACGTTTTTCTTCTTAGCAGCAATGAATTTATCGTGAACCGTAGCGGTTACTTCCAATTTTTTATTTTCTGTAAAACGTCTGGCTGTTTCCTTCACCACGGCAAAGGCACGGGGCAGAATTTCTAATAAAATTACCTCTAATTGCTTATTTCGTTCTAAGGCGAGTGCATCAATTTGGTTGAAGATAGCTTCTTTGGCATCCACAGACATGTCGGGATTTGCCTCCACTTCCATTTTTAAATCTAAAACGTCTGCATCAATTTTGGCCAAATTCTTTTGGATAATTGCCTTTAATTCAGCGGTTTGTTGACGGAGTTGTTCGTCTGAAAGGTTTCGCAGTTTCGAGTATTCGGCGTTGGTTAATTCTACGTAAGGCATCAATTCTTTGATGTCTCGATCAGATTTTGTACCGAACATTTTGGTAACGGCTTTAGTGATGTAATTTATCATTATACTGGGTTTATTATTCGATGTTTGTGTTTCGATGCGACCGTCGCACGGTTCGATTTTCGATGTTTATGCTTCGTTATTCAGGTTTGTTATTCGATGTTCGATTATCGAGTAAGGAAAATCCAACATTTCTTGTCTCTAAAATATAAATACTTACAAATTTAGTTCATTCATATCAATATTTTTTAAACGTTTTTGATTTTAAACAATCAAACGCAATAGTTGTTTGGCATCACGTGTAGTCTATATAAGTGACATCGATGTAAAAAATAAATTTTTACCGTGTTTATGTAATGGTTATGTTATTATTTTGTTAAAAATTTCAATTTTAAAATTATGAATAATTTTACTGCTCTATTCTTATCAAAAATACTAATGCCTTAATTTAGGCGGATAAAATTATATACCGAGACAGTTTAGTGGCGAATTAGAAAATAATTTTATCATTCATAAACCATAATTGACAAAACATGAACGCAAACAAAATTTTTAGCCTTGAAGGTAAAGTTGCTCTTATTACGGGAGCTTCAAAAGGAATAGGCGAGGCCATCGCAAGATTTTACGCCGCTTGTGGGGCAACGGTCGTTATCAATTCTCGAAAACAAGAAGAATTGGACAAAGTAGCAGCCGACATCAATGTGCAAGGAGGCAAATGTGTAGGAATTGCTGCCAATGCCGGTGATATTGCTGGTTGTCAATTATTGATAGAAAAAACCGTTGAACTTTACGGAGGGATTGATATTTTGGTAAATAATGCTGCCACTAATCCTGTCTATGGCCCTGTATTAAACGCTGAAGAATGGGCTTTTGATAAGATTATGAACATCAACGTAAAAGCACCCTTTGAGTTGAGTAAAATGATTCATCCCATCATGAAACAGCGGGGTGGCGGTTCCGTCATTAATGTCAGTTCTATTGCAGGAATCACGCCAGACCCAGGTTTGGGCTTGTATTCAGTCTCGAAAGCAGCCTTGAATATGCTCACGAAAGTAACGGCCAAAGAATGGGGTATTGATGGAATTCGAGTAAATTCTATTTGCCCAGGCTTAATCAAAACCAAGTTTTCAGAAGCCCTTTGGCAAAATGAGCAAATCCTGAATCGTTTCGTTAAAAACCTGCCCGTTGCCCGCATGGGAACGGTGGAAGAAATTGCAGGATTGGCTCTTTTCTTAGCTTCGGATGCTTCGGGTTATTGTACGGGTGGTGTTTATACTGCTGATGGTGGAACGACGATTTAAGAGGAATCAAATAATATATAAAAAGGCAATTTGAAAAATGTACCTCAATTGAAAGATTTCAACCTCAAAATTTCATAATATGTGAATGATGTAAGTCTTTTATCGAATTGTGTAATACTTATCCATTAGTATATTAACACCTTTGTTGATTGTAAAAACTGATTTACAATTTAACAAAAATATGATGACTGATAAAAAATATTTGGGTATCTGGATGGATCATTCTGTTGCTCATTTTATAGAATATTCCAATTATTCAACTCCTATTGAGAACGAAGATATTACGCTTACGCAAGAAGAAAAAAATACGGTTGCCAGTGATAGCGAAAGCACTATTCACAACAAGGAAAATCAAAAACAAGGGGAATTTTATAAAAAATTGACCGATGTAATTAAAGATTATGACGAAGTATTACTTTTTGGTCCAACCGATGCAAAAGCTGAACTTCATAATTTATTAAAAGAAGACCACCATTTTGATGATATTAAAATAGAAGTTAAAAATGCCGACCATTTGACTCAGAACCAAGAAGTTGCGTTTGTGAAAGCACATTTCATTAAGAGTTAAATTTTGCCCAAATATGGAAATACAACAAAAAGATAATGCCAAAACTGGTATGTTTTTTATCGAACATGAAGGTAAAAAAGTGGCAAAAATGATTTACACTTGGGCGGGAGATGATAGAATAATTATTGAACATACAGAAGTAGATGACATCCTAAAAGGACAAGGTGCAGGAAAAGCATTAGTGGCAAAATCAGCAGAATTTGCTCGGGAAAAAGGCATTAAGATTGTTCCAATATGTTCATTTGCTAAAAGTGTTTTTAGTAAAATAAAGGAGTATCAAGATGTTTTATAAAACCACTCGATTGTCAAGTTGACAATACGATTTTCATAGATATTAGGAAGCCTTCAAAAACGTAGTTTTGAAGGCTTTTTGTTTTGTGTAGCAATCAGTCGATGCGTGTTTTACGGAAGTCTTCATTTTGAAAGAAGACTTCGCTTGAGATTCAGATAATCAATATTTTTAAAAGCTTAGTTCAAGTGGTTAATAATCAATAACTTAATTCAATTTCTTGGATTGAAAGTAAGTTTATTTTATTATTTACCTTTCAGCGTATCACCGCCCCAAGCTCTTTCAACTGACTTTTTCTTATTCCAGGGTGCCGTGGTATTCATGGCCATTTGCACAACCATTGCTGCTACGCAAAGCGTAAAAATAACAAAGACCCATCTAAATATTTTTTGATTTCGGTTCATATATTTTTTGCCAATTATCCGTTATTGGTATCGGTTATCATAAATTTCATGTTAAAATTAATGAATAAACTACAATGAATGATATTTGTAATAATAAACTGATTATTTTGCATGGCAATTACCACAGCCACTGACACAATTTTATAAAGCATTTTTATGAATGCCCATACAACAACCATGAAAAAACAAATAAAATGCTATTTTGTATTGATTCCTGCAAGCCTGATTTTGGGTTGTACCGATACAGGCAAAAAGTATCAAGAAGTTGAAGAACAAAGGACTTGTTCTATGATCTTTATTGATAAATCGGTAAGCGTAAACGTGAATAAAAAGTTCGTTAATGAGAAATACACCAAAGTGATTAATCAACTCATTGATGAAAATATAAAGGAAAAAGGTGATAAATTAGAAGTATATTTTGTTCATGAAAATACGGGCAAAGGCAAAGCTATTGAGGTAGTTTGTAGAAGCGAAAAAGGGGATTTGGCGGGAGCCAGTTCAACGGATTCCGAGGCGATTTCTACGGAATTTAATATGTCGTTGGATAAAGAAAGAAGCATTTTCAAAAAGATAGTTTTTGCTCAATTAGCTTCGCAGAACACCTCTTCGAGCAAAGACAATACCGACCTTTGGGCTGCTTTACCTCTGATTGATAAGGCCGTAGCAAAAGGTTATAACGTAAAAGTGTATTTTCTTTCGGATATGGTTGAAAGTATGAAAGCCACAAACCGCAGAGATTTTCATTCAAATCCTCCCGTGGACGATGCGGCGGCAGTGGGTTGGGCAAGAGAGGACGTTTTGGGGATGAAACCTAATTTGCCAAATATTGGATTAGCCCAAATTTTCATCGTAAAACCTTTCGAGCCAACTGCTTCTCGCAAGAAAAACAATCCTGCCATTTCAGCTTATTGGCAAAGACTTTTCATGGAATTGGGCATTTCGGCGGAGGTTGTTGAATTATAAAAAAACTTACTTCACATTAATTTCAAAATGACGGCATCGTTTAAAATAATGTCGCCATTTTGAAACACATTTTCTTAGATTTGATATGATTGATTATTTAACCTTTTTTATTTCTAAATTATCATCACCTTCTACCAATTTAAATTCATTTGCTAAGAAATTCCATTGGTAAGCACAAACCCCCGAACTCCCACATTTTGGGCAAACCCACAACCAATTTGTATCTAAATTTAACGCAATATTTGCTCCTTTTAATAAATCCTTCAAACTTTCTCTTTTTTTCGTAACCTCTTCCGAATCAATCAGTTTTGGTATATTCACAACTTCATCAAATCTGTCTTTTCGAATATATTCAACAAAGAATTTTGAGATAAACTCATTGACAATGTAAAATTCAATATCTCTATCATTTATTTGGGCATCACCACAATTTCTACATCGCCAACCACTGATTTCGCTCGTGAGAGGTCGATGTAAAATACCTTCGAGAATAGTTTCCAAAGTATCACCTTTTGCCAAACTATACGCAAGTGTTTGAAAATTGCCAAAAAGCCTACTTTCCCAGATTCCTGCTCGGTCGTTGCCTCCTATCACAACGTCATTAAATGAACCCATGCCTCCGTAAGCGTGCAAATGATGTTCAACACTTTTATTGGTTTCCCACAATTTTATGTCTTCCAACATCCAATTTGCCCAATGGTCGTACTGTTCTGATTTGAGAATTTGGGCTAAAATTTCTAAAGATTTTTTATAATAATCAGTCATTTTTAGTGGTTTTTTTGGTTATTTTTATGAGCCAATCGCCCATAATTTGCAAGGCTTCTGGAGCAAAATCTTCTTTAATTTTAGTATATTCATTCACTGATCCAGTATCAACGTGTTGAAATAGATGATTTAATCCTTCTAATCTATCGCTTTTTTGATACGTCGTTTTGCTCAATAGCCAGCAATTACCTTATCTTTACACTTCAAATTAACCAAAAAACAATGCAAGAACAAAATTACAAAAACCACGCAAGAATGGTAACAGGCTTTCATTATGTCCTCGGGGGCATCATCCTTGTTGCTCTTATTTTATCCGTCATCAATTTATATCAAGCATTTCAAAGTGGCGAAGGTATATTAGGTTCCATTATCATTATTTTGCTTGTTATTTCAGTGCTTTTGGGGGCATTTTATGCTCGTTCATTCTCGCTTAAAGCCCAAGACCGTGCTATCAGAGCCGAAGAAAATTTCAGGCATTATTTATTATCAGGAAAACCTTTGGACAGTTCTTTAAAGATGGGACAAATCATTGCGCTTCGTTTTGCTCCCGATGCCGAATTGGTATCACTTGCTCAAAAAGCAGTTTCGGAAAATTTAGGGAATAACGATATTAAGCAGTTGATTCAAGATTGGAAAGCTGATAATCAAAGAGTTTAAAACAAAAGGGTTGTGTAAAAAGTCCAAAGCGACTTTCGCTATAAACTTTGGACTTTTTACACAACCCCATAATAACTTCAAATATTACTCCACCACTTCCTTCGTTCTAACTTTAATATTCAATACCTCCACCAATAGTGAGAAGGCAATCGCAAAATATAAGTAGCCCTTTGGAACTTCCCCCACGTGCGAGTTGAAGAACGATACATTAGCATCATGAGCCGCTTGAGCGATGAGCATGAAGCCAATCATAATCAAAAATGCCATACCCAACATTTGTATCGAAGGATGTTTATTGACAAAGTCGCCAACGGGTCCAGAGAATCCCATCATTATCACCACCGAAATCACTACCGCCCCAATCATAATTGAAAGTACTTGCGTAAGTCCAATTGCCGTAAGAATGGAATCAATCGAGAATACAATATTGATTAAAGCAATCTGAATAACCACCGCCGTCAATTTGTCAGATGCTGAGGTTTTGGGCTTAGTATCATGGTACTGTTTCTCTAATTTCTCATGGATTTCGGAGGTTGCTTTATACAACAAGAATAAACCGCCCACGAATAAAATCAAACTTTGCCCAGATATTCCCGCACGAAGCCACCCCAAATTAATGTAAGTGAAAGGCTCTTGCATGGCAATGATATAGGAAATTCCGAACAGCAAAATAATTCGGAAAGCCATTGCCAATAATAATCCAATATTACGAGCCTTTGCTTGATCTTTTCGGGCTAATTTATTGGCGGCAATAGAAATAAATATGATGTTATCAATGCCTAAAACTATTTCGAGAAAAGTAAGGGTGATTAAACTGACGATGCCATCTGGCGTTAGTAACTGTTGAAAATCCATGCTTATTTAATTTTATTATTTTTACAAAATTATTACGTTTCGCTAACATTCAAAACCATAATCTGTATGAAAGGTAAGAAATAAATTTTTTTGCTTGTAAAATCCTTACGAATAGTTTTTTGTAA
>JBBAKY010000096.1:0-13692 GCA_040403295.1 Arcicella sp. | reverse complement strand
AATTGATGAGTATTATTGTTATGCCTACGAACATGATTTTTACATTTATAGATTGAACATAAGTAATTTACATACATAAGAAAATTAATTGCCTTTAATTGAATCAATCATTATTTTTATTTAAAATTCATCGCCAGTAGGCTAACAAATTGCTTTCCTTCGGTCGTAATAACAGCTATTTTATATCCAACTAATTATTCATAATGAACATATTAGAAACACTTCGTCAGCCTTGGCATTGGTCAATTTCAGGGCTTTTGATTGGCTTGACCGTCCCAATTTTATTGATTTTGGGCAATAAATCTTTCGGGATTTCCTCTACGCTCAGACAGGTTTGTGCGGCTTGTTTTCCCGCAAATATTGATTTTTTTAAATACGATTGGAAGAAAGATTCGTGGAATTTATTTTTCGTGGCAGGTATCGTTTTAGGTGGATTTATTGGTAACTCATTGCTTTCAAATCCAAACGCCATCGTGATTAACCCGCAAACCCAACAAGAGTTAGCAGCGTTGGGTATCAAAGATTTTTCTGGATTATTACCCACAGATTTGTTCAATTTCAAGAATCTATTAACGCTAAAAGGCTTTATTTTCATGGTGTTAGGAGGATTTTTAGTCGGTTTTGGAACTCGCTGGGCGGGAGGATGCACTTCTGGACACGCCATCATGGGCTTGTCTAATCTACAAGTTCCATCTATGATTGCTACGATATGTTTTATGATCGGTGGCTTCGTGATGACTTGGTTAATTTTACCTTTTTTACTAACGCTTTAATATACTGTAAGCTTGAAGCAACCGTATTACTCACAAATAACATGATTCTTAAAAACTTAAAATACATTTTTGCAGGAACGTTTTTTGGCATTATTGCCGTCAAATCTGAAATCATTTCTTGGTTCAGAATTCAAGAAATGTTTAGGCTTACTAGCTTCCACATGTATGGCGTAATTGGTACGGCTGTGGTGGTGGGTATGATCTCTATTCAATTAATTAAACAACTGAATATTAAGACTGTATCAGGTGAAAAAATTAGTATTACTCCTAAAACCTTCCAAAAAGGACAAATTTATGGAGGGCTAATTTTTGGCTTCGGCTGGGCGATAACTGGCGCTTGTCCAGGTCCACTTTTTGCTCAGATTGGGAGTGGTTTTGGCGTGATTACAGTGACGTTGCTCTCTGCTGTTACGGGTACTTGGGTATTCGGGCTTTTACGGGATAAATTACCTAATTGAGATTAACAACAAAATAAAAAATAAATTCAAGCAAACTGAACCAAGCATATTTAACCGCATTGTGTGGTAAAAATCAGCTTGGTTTTCGTTTTTAAGCACTTTTAAAAACCATAAATTGAAGTAAATCAACACGGGAGACATCACTAAAAGGTAAACGGCAAAAGCGGGAAAATGATAGATTTGAACGCCTTTAAAATAGAAGAAAAATTCAATCGTAACAAAAAGAAAAATACTCGCTGTGAAGATGAAAGTTCCTCTAATTCCCAATAATCTACTCATTGTCATATCGCCTCTACGTGCATCTTCTTCGTGCTGATAAATTTGAGTCATGGGATAAAATCCTAAGAGATTTAAACTACTCAAAATGGCTGGAAAAAGGTATTTATTTTGTAAAATTTCGCTCAATGGAATCTTATCAACGGCTTGAATAACAGTTAAATATGTGAATGCTCCTTGAAAAACACCCACCGTTAACCAACTAATAATTGGGTATTTTTTTAGCCGTATTTTATCATTAGAATAAGCTTTTGAAATAGAACTATAAATAATCAAAGCCACACTCAAAATCCAACCTCCGAGGAAGTACGCTATAATAATTGCCACGATGTCCAAAACCCATGAAACATAGAATAATTCAAAACTAACGGGCGGTGGATTTTCGAGTCCGCCAATTGAGCCTTCATCTTTATCAAAATAGCTATTATACGCATTTGAGGCTGGATAAATCAGCAAATGCAAGACCACAAAAAGCCCTGCCGTAATACCCCAATCGGGGTTTTGAGATTGACTAACCGCAAACCAGAAAACTGGCATGAGGAATAATGAAAAGGGTATGCGAAGATGGAGGATAATATTTTTCATATTGCTAAATTAGGGTGATGATGATGGAACGCCGATGAGACTTGCTGTCACTTTTCATCAATTGATTTTTTCCAAAAATTACGACTAAAAAATCTTTCAAATTTCCAACCTTTTGCCCGTAAACCAGCAGGAATGTAAGCGAATGTTTCCTTTGGCGAAAGGTGTTCGTAGTATAAATCATCGTCCGTCAAGATTAATGATTCGTAATTTTTTAAATTTTTCACGGTTATATCAGCAAATGGTAATTCTTTGATATAAAAGCCGTGGTCAGTGTCCACACTGACCACTCCATGAATAAGTTGCTCTTTCAATAACCATTCAGCCCGATAATTTTCTGAAGGCTGGGCTTGCGGTTTATAATTTCCTTCTGATACTTTTAAGGCATATTCCAAATAACTTTTCAGTAATCTTGGACCCTCATTTTGAGCTTCTTCGACTCGTAATTGATTCGGCAAAATACTACTGATAACGTATATTTTTTCTCTCGCACGAGTAACGGCCACGTTCAAGCGATTTTCTCCACCTTGTCCATTTAAAGAACCAAATTGCATGACCATTTTACCTTTTGCATCAGGTGCATATCCGATGGAAAAGATGATAATATCTCGTTCATCTCCCTGTACATTTTCGATGTTTTTTACGAAAATAGCCTGTTCGTGATTTATCTTATCAACTTCCAATAAATCCTGAATTAAGCCCTGCTGTTTGAAGTTAAAAGTGACAATTCCAATTGATTTTTCGGGAGAAGTTTGATTGATATTTTTGACTAAATCAATGACCTTTTCTGCCTCAATTTGGTTGGTACTATTTTCCCATACGCCTTCAACTTTTAAAAATACAATAGCTGGTTTTTGAAGATTAATCTCTTGAAAATCAGGCAATAACGATAAAGTATTTTGATAGAAATATTGATTAGAAAAATCTATTAAATCCAAAGATTTACTTCGATAATGACCTCTTAATTGCGTTTGTGGCAAATACTGACAAGCCAAATCCAAGAGCGAATCCACTTCCAATTCAGGGTCGTCGTCCGTATCATTTTCAAACCTAACTCGGTATAAATCATTGGGTTGCAATTGTTTGGAATCGCCCGCAATGACTACTTGCTTACCCCTGTATAATGCAGGAATACCTTGTTCAGCAAAACATTGTGAAGCCTCATCAAAAATCACTAAATCGAAATTGGGTTCGAGCGAGAAAATTGCCGAAACCGTTTCGGGAGAAGCCAACCAACACGGAACAATTTTGAACATTTCTTCCGAATATTCAGTAATTAATTTTCGAACTGACCAAAGTTTTCGCTTTTTACCCACTTGATATTTTAAATCACGGTAAGTTATGGTATTCTGAAGGCGATTTTTCTCTAAATTTTGATACGTTAATTCTCGCAATTTCAACAATAAAATTTCCTGACTTAAGGTTTGTTTTTTCTGAACTGAATCTTGCAAATCAATTTCTAACTGATTCATTTTTAAAGAACTAACGCTTCTTAAAATTGGATATTTATCTTCAATATTTTCAATCCAAGCCAATTTCAAACTGTTGATAAAACTAAATAAAGGTTCTTTTTCGGATAAAAACAATTCTATCATCGACCACTCCGAATTACTAAAAGATGCCTTTAACGAATCCGATTCTTGCATCAAATCGAAATTTTCTTTTAGGTAAGCATTAATGTTCACTAAATCTTTTGATTTGCTGATAATATCAATTTGCTTTTTTGACAAATAATTATTCCAAACTACCTGATTATCAATTAATTGCTGTGATTGTTGAATTAGAAAATTGATTTGCTTTTGAAAGTCGTTCCATGTAACCATTTGTAGAGAGACAGACAACAAGGGCAATATTTTCACCAAAGGTTTCCAAATTTTATTCACTTTTTCGGCTTGATACAATTGTTGAAAATGACGTTCAAACCAACGATAGCCTTTGCGTAACCATATAGGTTCTTCATTATTAACCGATTCACCGAACAAATATTCCCATTCGTTCCACCATTTTTCTAAACCAATACGATTTTGAATTCTTTGTTGTAATTTTTGTAAATCTTCTAACGAAAGACTTAAACCATTCGCCATCGTAACATTCTGAATATCAATCTTTTCCTTTGAAAAAATACCCCAAATTAATCCCCCAATCACATTAGATTTTGTGTCGATTGCTTGATTTAATTTTGACAGAAAAGATAATAAATGATTGCTTGGTAACGTAATTTCAATCCCTTGACCTGCAAAAAATTGAGCAACTTGGGCTTCTAATTCGCTGACTTTTGCGGTATTGATTTTAATTTTTTCTTGAATATTTCGACTAAAAACTTGATAAATTTTCTCATTTCCAATGGCCAATAGTAAATTTTGGGAACGCTCTTTTTCACCTGAAATCTTTTCTAATTCTTGAAAATTTATTGGCTTTTGGAAAATTTCAAAAGATTGCTTTTCAAGGTTTTGTACAAAATTATGTACGTCTTGAATAACCTTCAAAATCTGTGATATTTCTGAATATTGGAGGTTTTGGAAAGATAATCTATTTTGCCAAAATTCGGGACTGTGGTCAGTGGGGACACTGACCACGGCGGACGAGTCAGCGAATTCGGAAGAAGAAAGTTTATTTTGATAGACAAAATACCGGTCAAATTTCTTCAAAAAATCATCTATTTCATTAAATTTGCACTGTTTATAATCTTCTTTCAAATTCAAAAAGGGTTGATTTGGCGAACTTGTTAAGTATAATTCTTTCACCGAAACACCACATACTGAAACATCAAAAAGGGCATCTTTAAATTCCTGCAAAGTATCCGAAATTTTATCAATTTGACGACTTTCTTGGGTAAAATTTCTTTCTAAAAAAATCGCATCAAGGCTCTGATTTTGCTTTTGATAATCTTCGATTTGTTCAATTTGATTCAAAATCTGAGCGTATAAGGTTTTACGGTCATTTTTAAAATCATGTACATTGCCAACAAAAGGTCTCATTCCGGCCCGTGTGAGGCGTTCTTGTACGACATCAAGGGCAGCCCGTTTTTGAGAAACGACCAAAACTTTTTTGCCACGAGCCGTAAAATCCGCAATCAGATTACAAATTAGTTGAGATTTTCCCGTGCCAGGCGGTCCTTGAACTACCATCGATGTCCCAGATTTTATTTGTTGCAAAGCCAATTCCTGCGAAGCATCAACGGCAAAAGGAGTTAGTAGATTTTCTTCTTTGGGCTTAGCATTTAGAGAATTAGTGAATTGTGGATCAGGGAAAAGCGACTCTAAACCTTCCATAATTTCATTTTCGTCTAATGGCTCACTGACTTCTGCCAACTGCAAACTCTTTTCTACCAATTCTTCATAATCAGGCACTAAAAATGAACCTGCTTGAGGGAAAATTCCTAAAACTGCTTGGGGGTATAATTTCAATTCTCCGTTATTTTCAGAAAGGTCTAAATCTGATTTCAATTGCTTCTCAAAATGATGTAACCCATTGACAAACAACTCTTTATTAAAATCAATTTTCAGAGGAGAATCTTTCAAAAATTCGTATAATTGCGTTCTGAATTCGAGCGAATCTTTTGAAAAATCTTCAAAACTATGTTCCAAAAATTCGTCCGAAATTTGGCGTTGATTAAAGTGTGAATAAGCTAAAAGGAAACTACGATTGAGCGTAATTGACTCATCTCTGGTTTGTAATTGCCAAATTTGGGCATCTTTTTGAACAATCGTAACAGGAAAAAACAGCAATGGACAACGTACCACCGTTCCATCCGAAAACTTGCCTTTGATAATGGGATAACCCACGTATAAATCTTCCGAACCCCGTTCTTCTTCGATGAATTTTTCAGTTCTCGAGATTTTGCGTAAACGCTTACTTACTTCGTTTACTCGCTCAAAGCGTGGGTCATGAATTTCGCAAAGAGAAATGGTGTTTTTTTGAGCGATTAATTGCTCTATAAGGTTAAATGAAGGTTTATTTTGTAAAAAATCAAGTTCATGAATATCTAAAAACTGTTCGGCGGAGAGGTTTAATAACAACAAAGATTTATTCCTTGAAGTCAGATTGATGAGTCTTTTTTGATATGATTTAAGTATTTTTTGTAATTTATTTTGTGCCACTTTTAGGTTGATTTTTATTTATTAATCCAAGAAAATAGCAAATCATATTTCTTGGTATCTAATTTGTTGATAAAATATTGTAATTTATAATTCATTAACAAGATTTCCGAATTTTAGATTCGGATTAGGCAAATGTATAAAAATAAAAAGGTCGTTGTTGTGATGCCTGCATACAAAGCAGCATCAACCCTCGAAAAAACTTATAATGAAATTCCCTTCGACCTTGTTGATGAGGTTATTTTGGTCGATGACCATAGTCCCGATAACACCTCAGAAGTTGCTAAATCTCTGGGAATCAATCATATAATTCGCCATGATGTCAATAAAGGCTACGGTGGCAATCAAAAAACGTGCTATACAAGAGCCCTTGAATTGGGTGCTGATATTGTGATCATGGTTCACCCAGATTACCAATATACTCCCCTCTTGTTGCCCGCTATGATTACGATTATTGGCAATGACCTTTACCCAGTCGTTTTTGGTTCAAGAATTTTAGGAAAAGGCGCATTGAAGGGTGGAATGCCGATGTATAAATATATCGCAAACCGTTTTTTGACGCTTTTTCAAAATATTATGTTATCCCAGAAATTATCCGAATATCACACGGGTTATCGAGCTTTTTCGAGAGAGGTTTTAGAAAAAGTACCCTTCCAAAAATGTAGTGATGATTTTGTATTTGATAACGAAATGATTGCTCAAATCTTTTGGAAAGGCTTTGAAATTGCGGAAGTTACGTGTCCAACCAAATATTTCGATGAAGCATCTTCTATCAATTTTGCCCGTAGTTCAAAGTATGGCTTGGGCGTGCTTCGGGTTTCGATGCGTTATCGCTTGGCGAAATGGGGAATTAGCTGGAAATTGTTGTAGAAGTATTTGTAATTAATTTTCAATTAAAATTGTTCCATTGAAAATACCCAAAGTGTTTATGGCAAAATAACCTGAACATGAACCGTTGAAAAATTAAACAGTATAAACCTTTTTACCCATGAAAACAGCCATCATTATAGGTGCTACGGGTTTGGTAGGGAGTACCCTCGTCAAACAGCTCTTGGAAAACCAAGCGTATTCAAAAATTGTTTTATTGTTACGTAAACCGCTTAATATTATCCATTCAAAACTAATCCAAGAGATAATTGATTTTGATAAATTAGATGCTTCAAAAATCGTGGGAGATGATTTATTTTGTGCGATGGGTACAACGCTAAAAAAAGCAGGTTCAAAAGAAGCGCAGTATAAAATTGACTGTACTTATCCCTACGAAATTGCGAAAATTGCCAAAGTAAATGGTGTAAAACAATTCATCTTAGTTTCGTCAGTTGGGGCAAATTTTGACTCTTCAAATTTTTACCTCAGAACCAAAGGAGACTTAGAAAAAAAGATGAAATCGCTTGGTTTTCAGAACTTTGTGTGTGTCCGTCCATCAATGCTTTTAGGTGACAGAGAAGAATATCGTTTAGGTGAAAAAATAGGCGCTGTGCTCTCAAATTTCCTTTCGCCTTTGTTGTATGGAAGCCTTCGGAAATATCACGGAATTGAATCTTCTGACGTAGCAAAAGCCATGCAAAAATTTGCTAATCAAGGACTTAGTGGTGTAAAATATGTGGAGTATGATGAGATTATGAATGCTTGAAAATATAAATATGACCCCAATCGAAACCTTCCAATCCAGAAAAAACAATTTCCAAAACCTTACTGAACAATTCCAAAAACAGTATAATCAATGGGCAATTTTTCGAGCAATTTTATTCTTGGCAATTGCCTTGATTTGCTATTTTTCCTATCAATATTTTAGTTTTACCTACGCTGTATTTGCTTTTATTACTGGCATTTCAATATTTTTATTTTCCGTAAAAAAACACTTAAAAATCAAATACTTACGAGATAAAAACAGAATTTTATTTATATTAAATGAAGATGAAATTAAACGTTTGGATAATGTTTTTACTCGCACAGAAACGGGCGAACAATTTGCTGAACCCAATCATTTTTATGCTTCTGATTTAGATATTTTCGGCAAACAATCGCTGTTCAAATTGCTCAATCGTACACATACTTACACGGGCGGAGCGACTTTGGCAAATTGGTTAAAATTTCCAGCCCAAAAGGCTGAAATCCCCGGTCGGCAAGCATCCATTGAAGAATTATCTACTAAAATTGATTTTAGACAAGATTTAGAAGCCTCCGCCATGTTGATTGAGGAAGTTTCTGAACCTACTCAAAAACTAATTGCTTGGAGTGAGGAACCTGAAAATGAGACGATTAAAAAGCCTCTTTTTCAATACGGCAAATACCTTCCTTATTTTACGGTTCCTTTGATTTTAGCTTGGGCTTTTGGGTATATTCCCATCGGTTATCCCTTGTTAATGTTGCTCTTTCATGGATTTATTTTGAAACAAATTTATGATACCGTTAGCCATGCCCTCGACCAAACTATTCGTCTTACTACGACTTTAAAAGCCTACGCTAATTTATCAGAACTGATTGTTAATGAGACATTTACGCATCAAAAACTCAAAGACTCACAAGCTAAACTTGCCGAAGCAAGTCCTGCCATTCGTGCAATAGAAGACATTTTGAATAAGTTAGGCAATCGAGCCAATCCGATTTTTGCGTTCATCGTAGGCGTACCGCTTTTGTGGGATATTCAGTATTTTATCAAATTAGAAAACTGGCAAAAATCGCATCAAAAAAGCCTTCCCGAATGGTTATCGGCGATTGCTGAATTTGAAACATTAAATAGTTTTGCAGGACTAAAATTTGCCAATCCAGATTTTGTAAAACCTGATATTTCAACAGAAGCTATTCTGTTAAAAACCAAAAGATTAGCTCACCCAATGATTCGTAAAAGTAAGCGTATTGCTAATGATATTCAACTTGTAGGTGAAGGTAAAACGATTATCATTACAGGGTCAAATATGTCAGGAAAAAGCACCTTCCAACGAACAGTAGCGATTAATTTGGTGTTGGCTTTGGCAGGTTCTGTCGTGTGTGCAGAGGCGTTTGCCTGTTCTTGTATGCAAGTGTTTACGAGTATGCGTACACAAGATTCTTTGGAAGAAGGTACCTCCTCATTTTATGCAGAATTGAAGCGATTGAAGACGTTGATTTTGGCAGTTGGCAATGGACAATTGATAATTGATCATGAACAATTAACAACCGCTCATGATGCACCCGTGGCGAGTGTTCACTGGGACGCACAGTATCGTTCACTACCAATTTTATACTTTTTAGATGAAATTTTAAAAGGGACGAATTCCAAAGACCGCCATGAAGGAGCTAAAGCTTTGATGTTACAATTGCACCACACAACGGCATCGGGTTTTATTTCAACTCACGATGTAGAATTGGGCGATGATTTTGATAATCAAGGATTTGTGGAAAATTATAGCTTTTCTTCTGAAGTGGTAAACGATGATTTAGTGTTTGATTATAAACTTCGTTCGGGCGTTTGCCATAGTTTCAATGCCAGTATGTTGATGAGAGGAATTGGGATTGAGATGAGGTAAAATAGTTGTCGTTGCGAGTGTAGGGAATCGGAGTTCTGTTAAACCAATCTGTTTAATTGATGAAAAATGTCATTGCGAGCGTAGCGAAGCAATCTGTTTGATTGATGGAAAATTTCATTGCGAGCATAGCAAAGCAATCTGTTTGATTGATGAAAAGGAGTTTAAATATCTTCTCTCATAAGCTAACAGATTGCTTTCCTTCGGTCGCAATGACAGCACTCCTGTACTTATTAATCCTTCGTCACCTTCTTAGCCACCATTCCCTCATTCGTCATTATCTGCACAACATAATTTCCTTTGGTCAGGTTATGAATATTCAAGGTCATGGTATTTGATTTATCTCCTTGCTTTTCAAGCACTTGACTTCCTGACATGGCATTCAATTTTACCGATTCTATTCTGATATTTTTAGGAACAACAATTCGCATTTCATCGCTTGTCGGGTTGGGCGAAACCGTTACGCTTGCCTCCAAGGCAGGCTCTACTGCAAGAGGTTTGGACAATGCAGGGTCTTGGCGAGTATCCGATAAAACACTTGCACAACCATCTGCCGTAACTATCTGTACATTAAATCTCAAGCCTGTTACAATTTGAACAACTTGCGCACCTCGCAACGTTTCTAAAATTACTCCCTCACGATACCAAACATTGCCTGTGGCAGAACTTGAGGTATATTCCCAATAATCTCCATTTGCATCGGTCTTTTTTACCACTGAAATGGTTGGTTTTGTAGGATTTACGCAAAATGAATCTGCTTTTGCTACATTATAAAAACTACTATTTCCATCTTGAAAAGCATTAACTTTCACTCGTCCAGCTATACCCGTAAGTGTAATACGCTTGCTCGAAATGGTAGCAGGACCATACACAATTGACAAACCAACGGCTAAAGCTGAACTTGCCGAAACCGTTACGTCAAACGCAGGGTCGCCAACGGTTTTATCTGGAATTTTATTTAAAGTAAGGGTTTGATTTTGTTTGGTTGGTAACACACGAGTTCCAGCCGTGTACCAAACCGCATACGCCGACTGACCAATCAAGTATTTTTCTGTTTTATCGACGCCCTTAATTCTACTTTTATCCATCGTGATTTGATAGGTATTCAAAACATCCTTGTTGGTTTTAGTATCCGTCGTGAGAAAATTATACAACACATACTCATCCGTCCTTGAGTATTCTGGATATCCCAACGTATTGTTTTCGTAGATAAAATCCAAACCATCGGTTCTTTCCGTATTTACGCCAATGACATAGTTTAAATCATCTTTTTCGATGAAATAATCGAAAGCAATTATGTTGGTTGAATTCTTTGAAAATGATGGATTTCCAATATTTTCACCTGGTTCTAAACTTGTAAATAATTTATCTATTTGCCCCGTACCAAAATCATTTTTGGAGCCATTCCACACATTAATAAAACCAACATCCCAAAAATTTGATTCTGTTCCAGTGGCACTTTTAATGATATTAAAAGCATCATAAACGAGGTTTTCACTCTGATGATCCCATTCCAGCGCATCGGCATTTTGAACTTGTCCTGTGTTTACGCCTTGTGTGTAAGTTGGGTTATAAAGCGTATAGGCCTTACTCGTTCCTGCTGCTAAATTAAAGACCGTAATTTGCTTATCTGTCGCTGCTACAGTAGTACCTAATTTCCTTAAAGCTGCTAATTTTTTGCCATCTTTCGATGCTGCTACATTTCGCCAAACACCCGATGAGGATACGTTTTCTACTTTGGGTGTTCCCGCTAAATTTACCCGTTTGATAAATCCATCGCCCGCCACAAAATAGGCATAAGTTGCATCATCTGGCACCGTTGGCTTATTTTCAATGACAACATTGGTCACTAATTCAACAAAGCTATTGACATCTGCTTCTCCTTTTGTACTTGATTTATACAGCTTTTTGGCTACTGGGTCATAACTCAATAAACCCTCCGTTCCCGTATTGACAGGTACGTCTGCCTTCGGTGTCGTTGTTGGCGTAGTTGGGGGCGTAGTTGTTGAAGGATTTGGTGCATTCGGGTCAGTAATTCCTACGGCATCAAAAGCGGCTTTTGCAGAGGCAATATCTGTATCAGTTACGCCTGCAGAAGCTTTTAAATCGGTGGCTGATTGAATAATGGCTCTTCGCAAATCAAGGAATTTTGAAGTACGAGTCAAATAAATGGTTAAAGCACGGTAATAAATTCTCTCGGCTTTTATTAAATTCATGCCGTTTGCCGTAGCAAAGCGATAGAACGCATTGTTGGGTACGCCCGAATTGATATGTACACCATAATTATCTTCCGAACCTGTGTAATATTGGTTCATCGAACCAGGTTGATAACCGTTGTCATTTAGGCTTCTTCCACCATTATTCGGATTGGATAAATCACGTAATGCACCGCTTGGATAGGCCGTTCCTTTCATGACATCTTCACCAATTTTCCAGAAATTTACGCCAGTTTTATTCTCTACCATGGCCCCAAAACAATCCGCCAGCGATTCATTAATGGCTCCTGATTGACTCTTGTATTCTAAATTAGCCGTATTTTCAACAACGCCGTGCGTCATTTCGTGACCAGCCACATCCAATCCACCCGCCAGAGGTTTGAAATACGTCGCTCCATTCCCGTAGCCCATATATTCACCATTCCAGAAAGCATTATCGAAGCCTTTTCCATTTTCATCCGTTATGTTGATGATGGATACGATGGTTCCACCTTTTCCATTCAAAGAGGTTCTATTATGTTTATTTTTGTAATAATCATACGCTACGCCTGCATTAAAATGCGCAGAAACACCATTGGCATTACTCCACGAATTATTACTGGAAGAAATTTGGCGAATCGTTAAATCTTCACTCACTTTTGAGTTAGTGGCATCAATCGTCCAGATAACACCTTGAGGGTCATCAACTTTTACAGTACCTCCTTTAAACATTGACTTTGTGGCATCAATCATCACAAAACTACTGCCCGACTGATACGTATTAATGCTTTTACTTACACCATTCAAGTCCGTTGCGGTTGCTTTGGCGACACCATCAAGCGTACAAGTATGATTATATTTATCCAAGATTTCGCCCGAATTGGCATCAATTACATAAATCCATCTTTCTAAAAAATTAGGACGAACCGTTACGTGATATGCTAAACGTTCAGTATCAGCTTTTTCATTTTGATGATAAATTATTAATTCTGTTTTAGGCTTTTCGTATTTCAACATCATCATTTCCGTTGCCGTCATGGGTTTTACGATTGACATTTTACTAACATCAGAGATTGCTAAATTTCCAACGTTATCATCTGATAATGAAGGACTTACATTGTCAATTTGAGGCGTTGGGTAAAAATGACCATTTAATAAAGAAACCTGCTCATTATCTTTTTTATGCAAAATCATTTCACCTCCATATACATTTATGCCCTTGTAAGTTTGCTGCATACGTAAATGCGTTGTCTGAATTTCATCCGTTTCCGTCTTCAAAATATCTAATTCTGTATCTGGATTTGCAAGTTTCAAATAGGGTTTTACGGCTTCCAAATAATTATAAGCCGAAGAAGCCAATGCCGACATTCTGGCACTACGAGAACCCTTCTTTACATTCGTTGGAATTCCTTCAATCATCGAAGGCATTCCATTTTCATCAACGGTAATTTTTAGTCCCGAATTTTTAGAAATCAAACTCATATACGTCTGATTATCAGAGGGTTTTGTCAAATATTTTGGACGAGCAAGGCTATTTTGAAATGCTGAAATGTCAACAGCTTTCTCGTTAGTTTCTTGCGGAATAACCACACCCGAACGCTTGATAGTTTTGAATTTGTTCTGCGTAAATCCAATCGTTGAAATACACAAAATGGAGGAAAGAAGGAATAGTTTTTTCATTGGAAATTTATTTTAAACC
This sequence comes from Arcicella sp., assembly GCA_040403295.1. GTDB lineage: Bacteria > Bacteroidota > Bacteroidia > Cytophagales > Spirosomataceae > Arcicella. The sequence goes on along the minus strand of JBBAKY010000096.1, from coordinate 106 downwards.
GCTAAGACACGAAGTCGCTAAATCAAATAGTATATTTTAGTGTCTCCGTGTCTTAGCAATAATTAATAATCTTTTTTATTTTTGAATCCTACTTCACCAATTCCAT
>JBBAKY010000095.1:0-14155 GCA_040403295.1 Arcicella sp. | reverse complement strand
CTTGTATAAGAGCCATAGTTCCAACCAGATTGACCACTAATATCCCAATAATACATATTGATATGTTGATCTCCTGCACTGTTTCCAATTGAAAGTATAGTTTTTGGAACATTCAGCGTAGCTAACACGCTTGCATTTACCCAAGCCGACCATGTAAATTCAGTAATACCAAAATCAGTTGAATTATTCAACTGAATATAATTACTCCCGCCATCAAAATTATAAGCGGCATTTACCTTCCCAAAACGGTCTGTTGTTAAAGTTGCTCCGTTTACTATTCCATGATGATTTCCTTTTGAATCTTGTGCATTTCCATCAAATTTATAGCATGCTAATAACTGTGGTAGTACACTTACTGTTATCAATGCACTTCCAGAAGTCGTTCCTGTTCCGCAAGCATTACTGACGAGCAACAAGGTGTAAGTTGTTGTTGATGCTGGACTTACATTGATGATTGTTGGCGTTATTGAAGTTGAAATATCAGTAGAAGTACCCGATAAACGGTACGTCCAAGGCCCATTACCAGTGAAGTTTAAGGTTAAAGGAGCAGAGCCACCACTAACGATTGTTGATGTTCCTGAAATAGTAGCCGTAACCGCTTGTTTGATGATTAATGGTAAATTATTAACGCTAATTACTTGGTTTGGAGACGTTCCAAAAACAACCCGAATTTTATAATTACCAGCAGGTGTATTCGTGGGAATACTACACGAAATTGTGCTTGAAGTTCCCGAGCCAATCTGAACTGGACTTGTAAATAATCCCGACGAATTAGATAACTGAACAATTAGTGGACTTCCAGAACTTGCTACTATATTATTGGTAACCACATTTACACTAAGGCTTCCACTTGGACAAGAGCCATTGGTTGATAAACTGGTTGCCGTTATTAATCCTCCTGTTTCAACAGTTGGACATTGTTGTTCTGCTAAATAAATAGCCGTTACTTGTGCATCATTCAGTGTGCCTTTATAGATTTTAACATCATCAATTTTGCCATAAAACTTTTGTATTCCATTATATCTTGAGCCAATTGTAGCCAAAGTTGGCGTAGCATAATATGGACTTGATAAGCCTACATCACTAACTGACAAAATACCATTTACGTATACCTTTCTTCCGGTTAAAGACCGGGTTACAACAACGTGAATCCAAGTATTTGCCACAACCGAAGTATAGGACAAAAGTAGTGGGGTTGATACTCCATTTCCAATATAAGAATTGAAATTCCAAGCAGGACCAGATGTTACGCTTGAATTGAACAGTCTAAAATGTTGGTCTGCACCATCGTTTCCAATTGATAAAATAGTTCTTGCTACTTCTAAACCAGGTAAATCATTTGCATTTACCCAAGCCGAATAAGTAAAAGTATTATTTTTGAAATCATCTGGATTAGCCAATTGAATATAACTATTTCCATCAAAACTGTAAGCACTATTGGCATTTCCAAAACGGTCAGTTGTTAAAGTTGCCCCATTAACAGTTCCCCCGTGCGTTCCTTTGCTATCTTGTGCATCACCATTGAATGGATAACAAGCCAATAACTGTAAAGCAGGATTTACCGTAATTACAGCACTTCCCGAAACCGTACCAGTGCCACAACCATTATCACTTACGTTAGCGAGTGTATATATTGTAGTGCTAAGTGGCGAAACACTCTGAGTTGCAGTAGCAGCTGAACTTGTATAAGAAGTACTGCTTTGTCCATTTGAAATGCTATAAGTCCAAGGGGCAGTTCCAGTTAAACTAATACTTAAATTAGCCGCTTGCCCTTCAAGAATAGTGGTTGTACCCGTTATGATTGCTGTTGTAGTTGGTAAAATAGTGAGCGGCAATATGTTCGTACTGGTTGTAGCACCGTTAATAATCCTAACCAAAAAGCCCGTTCCTGAAGCTGTAACCGTACTCGGAATAGAAACTTGAATGGGAGAAACTGTGCCAGTTCCAATATTTATTGGACTGGTAAAACTTCCGTTTGCATCGGATAATTGAACCGTATAAGTGGAGCCAGAAATTACGCCGCTTTGTTGAAAATTTACGTTAGTTAACTGATTTCTACAAAGAGAACTGTTTGAAATACTGGTCAGTGAAATGAGGGGAATACCAATTATACTCGGGCAATCAAGGGTTGAATTGAATAAGGCGTTTATTTGTAAAGCATTCAATCCACCAGTAAACAAGCGAACATCATCAATTATACCATTAAATAAATTAGCCACACCTGAACTCTGCGTACCCAATCTTCCGATTGAAGAAGCTGAATAAAGTGCAGTAAGTCCAGTAGCCGAAGCACTTTGAACCAAAGCACCATTTACATACAACTGAAATGTACTCGAATTCTTTTCAGCTACAACGTGATACCATTGCCCCACAACTAAATTCGCTGGATATCTAATTTCTACAATACCCGTATTAACCGATGATTTAAAAACCCAATTATACGTTCCAGAGGCATTTTCAATATAAATATCTTGTGAATTAGCAATTCCTCCGATTGAAACTAAATAACTATTATTACCGCTTATAGGTAAACTTAAAGGTGATATCCACATCGAATGAGTGAAATAATTATTCAGTAAATTAGTCGTTGGCATTTCTATGTAAGAACCATTACTAATTGAAAGGGCAGAAGTTGACGTTCCATTTCGATTTGTGGTATAAGAATTGCTTCCTCCATTCACATAAATAAAGCCATTATTCGAGCCAATTTGATCATTAGCATTGCCGTTAAGTGGTAAACAACTCACTAAACTAATCGGATTTGTTACCGTAATAATGGCACTTCCCGAAGGAGTACCTAAGCCGCAATTACTACTTAACGAAGTGATTGAATAAGTAGTGGTAGCACTGGGTGTTACGGTAATTGTTGTTGGGGATGTTGAAGTTGTTACATCCGTACTCGTACCCGATAATCGGTAAGTCCAAGGGGGCGAAGTGCCGTTAAAGGTTAAGCTCAAATTAGCGTTTTGCCCTTGACTAATCGTTTGAGTCCCCGTTAAGGTGGAGGAAAGCGGGCAGGCAACTATTTTAATAATAAAATCTATCTCTGACTTTGCACAGCCATCCGACATTACTACCTTCATTTGGTATAATTGTCCAATCGAACTACCAGTTGTATTCCAGGAAATAACTCCCGCAGAACTCACAGAAGCCACATTTGAGCCAATCGTTGGAAGGTAACTCAACCCTTGAATTGCCGAAGTTGAATACGTGATAGGCGTACCATCTGGTTCGGATGTTACCAATTGAAATTGATTATTTCCTCCGCTATTCATCTCAATGATTACGGGAGATGTGTAGGTAGGAGAACCTAAATTATTGTTGGATAAACACACAACTGAGGAAACCCAAAAATTATCATCTGCACCATTTTGAAGCGTTGATATTCGACAACAGCTATAAAAAGAGGCCGTAAATGGCCCATCTGTGGCATAAGTATGCGTAATCTGGGTTTGATACACCCTGTAATCATTAGGAACATACAGTATTTCAGTTCCTACGGCTGAACCAGAAGTAGTGCCATCACCAAAATCTAAATTTATGGTTTCTGTGAAGTCATAACGCCAAGCGGTTGTAACGGTGAAAGTTACCGTTCTTGTGCCAGGTGTGCGTGTCCATGTGATATGACCGTATCTAAAATGGGAAGCTTCGGAAACAAGTGGAGAAAAAAAGAAGAATGAAATAGCAATTAGGGTAAAAAGTTTTTTCATGATAAATATGATTATTGATTTTCAAATATGAACTATTAATTTCCGCTAAACTTAAAATAGAAGCCTTTATCTATTGTTTAGAACAATATTAAATTTCACAAAATAAATTAATTTTTTTCAATTATTTTATTATCTTTTCTAATCGACTCTAAATACTGAAAATAAAGGTTTATTGAATCTTAATTGATGAGTAATAATGCCAAAATAGAATAAAACTTATACATTTTTAAAAAAAACTCTTCCTTATTCAGTATGTGATTATCTTTGTACCTCAAAATTGTATTATTCTCTTAAAATATAACAAAATGGCACAAGTATATGATTTAATCGTGATTGGTTCTGGTCCTGGTGGATATGTGGCAGCAATCCGAGCTTCACAATTGGGATTGAAATGTGCGGTGGTCGAGCGTGAATCTTTGGGTGGTATTTGCCTTAATTGGGGCTGTATTCCCACAAAAGCATTATTAAAATCTGCACAAGTTTTTGAATATATCAAACACGCTGCTGATTATGGCATCACGGTTTCTGAATCTCATGCCGACTTCGGAGCGGTTATCAAACGATCTCGTGGCGTGGCTGATTCAATGTCGAAAGGCGTTCAATTTTTGATGAAAAAGAACAAAATTGACGTTATTATGGGCAACGGAAAAGCCTTGAAAAACAAGAAAGTTGAAGTAAATGCCAACGACGGAAAAGTAACCGTTTATGATGCAAAAAACATCATGATTGCTACGGGTGCAAGAGCAAGAGCCTTACCAAACATTCCGATTGATGGCGTGAAAGTGGTCGAATACCGCAAGGCAATGACCTTAGAAACCCAGCCAAAATCAATGGTAATTATTGGTTCCGGAGCAATTGGCGTTGAATTTGCCTATGTATACGCAGCGATGGGAACGAAAGTAACCATTGTAGAATTTATGCCAAACGTTGTGCCGATTGAAGATGAAGACATTTCAAAAGAATTGGCAAAACAATACAAAAAAATGGGCGTGGTCATCCACGTAAGTTCAACCGTTGAAGCCGTTGATATCAAAGGTGAAGGCTGTAAAGTATCCGTAAAAACACCAACGGGCAACATTTCACTCGATTGTGATATTGTACTTTCTGCGGCGGGTGTCATCGCAAATATTGAAAATATTGGCTTGGAAGAAGTAGGCATTACGACTGATAAAGGTAAAATCACGGTGGATAAATGGTACCAAACCAACGTGCCAGGATATTATGCTATCGGTGACGCTACGCCTGGGCCAGCCCTTGCACACGTAGCTTCTGCGGAAGGCATCATTTGCGTTGAGAAAATTGCGGGACATCACGTCGAAGCATTGGATTATTCTAATATTCCAGGATGTACTTACTGCACACCAGAAATTTCTTCCGTAGGTTTAACTGAAAAGAAAGCGATTGAAGCAGGATATGAAATTAAAGTGGGTAAATTTCCATTCGTAGCCTCTGGAAAAGCGACGGCAGCAGGCGCAAGAGACGGATTTGTGAAAGTGATTTATGATGCAAAATACGGTGAACTCTTAGGAGCACATATGATTGGATACAATGTAACTGAATTAATTGCGGAGGTAGTCGTAGCTCGTCGTTTAGAAACAACCGCTCACGAGATTATGACTTCAATTCACCCACATCCAACGATTTCAGAAGCCATCAAAGGAGCAACTGAAGCAGCTTACGGTTGCGCCGTTGATTTGTAAAATATTGGTTTAGTTTGTAAAAAAAGTCCCTTCAAATTGTTTTGGAGGGACTTTTTTTATGAGAAATATTTGCTTTCAAAATAATGGTATTTGAAAGCAAATAAGTAAATTTTTTGATAAGTAAAAAGGAGTATTTTTTTGGTGTTCATCGTTTAATACTAAAGGTGTTTCCGCCAATTTTGTTGGTGGAAAAATACCAACAATGGCATCAATGATACAACAGGAACTGAAACAACATTTCATAATTATGATCCATTTTAACATTAAATTGAAAAGAATTGCTTTAGTTTTATCCCCATCGTTAGTGGAAATACACAGAAAAAAGAGGTCGCTGAATTAAATTTCAATAACCTCCTTTAATTAACAAGAACAACAACTCAATTATCCTCATCCTCCTTCTTTTTCACTTTCTTCGGCGCTTCATAAATAATTTTTCCTTTATCATCTCGTTCCACCAAAACCTCGGCGGGTGTAAAGTCAAATTTATCTTTTGCATACAAAGTTTCCTTCTTTAAACGCCCTCCAGTACCAAATTGATGATATTCTCGCCAACGCCCTACCTTCACGCTATCATCAAATTTACCTTCTTCTTTCAATTGCCCTGCAATATAAAAAGACCGATAATCGCCCGTTACTTTATTGAATTTTACCGGTATCACTTCCTTTACTTTAGTTTCTTCTTTATCGTAATAAGTAATCCTCGAATCCGCCAAAAAACCATCACGATATTTTTCTTTTGATAATAAAATATATTCATGATTATAGGTTTCCCAACGTCCATCTTTTACCCCCACATAAAAATATCCTTCCTCAACTAACTCATCGTTTACATACTTTTTATAGGGTCCATGACAAATTTCACCGTAATCTTTATCTTTTCTTGGTACGTTAGTAACCCGTCTTAATTTAGGATCATACCACCAAATTTCTTTGGCATAAATACTTGGTTCGGCTTCATCAGGATTTCGTAGCACATTAATCTCTTCGACCGTCAATCTCGTTCCTGAACCATACTCGCCAATCCGAAGTTCAAACTTAATATCTTCGTATTCATCTTTTGGCTTTTTCTTAACCTTTGTTTTCTTTTTCGACTTCCCAATTTTTAAGCCTAAATCCTCCGAAAGGTCACCCGCTTCGCCTTTAAGTCTTTTGAATTCATCCTTATTATTTTTAATATCTTCTTTTACGTCCTTAATCGTCTTTTTGGCATTTTTGATGTTATCTAAAATATCCGTTTGAATCAAACCACCCAAAAGCCCCGCCTTTTTCTTGGCAGAAGTATCGGTTTTGGGCTTAGCTTTAGTCTTAAATTCGTCCTCCACTTGCCCAAAAGAATTGAGTGCGAGTAGCAAGAATATTAATGCTAATAATTGAGAAAAAAGTTTCATTGAAAGAATGATTAAAGCGAATGTATTATCTTTGTAAAACGGAAAATTACGAATTTTATTCTTGATTAAAGATAACAATATTCAAGCCATTTCGCCAAAACGCACAAACATTCAACTCATACGTGGAAAAAGATTCAAAAATTTATATTGCAGGACACAGAGGCATGGTCGGGTCGGCAATACATCGGAAATTACAAGAAAAAGGATTTCACAATTTTGTCCTTCGTACCTCCAAAGAACTTGATTTACGCAATCAGCAAGCCGTTTCAGTTTTTTTTCAAACCGAAAAACCAGAATACGTCTTCTTAGCAGCCGCAAAAGTAGGGGGCATTATTGCTAATAACACCTACCGAGCTGATTTTTTATACGAAAACTTAGCCATCCAGAATAACGTCATTCATAGTGCTTATGAGGCGAAAGTGGAGAAAATGATGTTCTTGGGTTCGTCTTGTATTTATCCAAAACTTGCCCCACAACCTTTAAAAGAAGAATATCTTTTGAGTGGATTTTTGGAAGAAACCAATGAGCCTTACGCTATCGCCAAAATTGCAGGAATTAAACTTTGTGAAGCCTACAGAAAACAATACGGATGTGATTTTATATCAGTAATGCCGACTAATTTGTACGGACCCAATGATAATTATGACCTTCAAAATTCTCACGTTTTGCCAGCGATGATTCGTAAGTTTCATGAAGCAAAAACCACTGGAAGTGCATCCGTTACGCTTTGGGGAACGGGTTCGCCGATGCGTGAATTTTTACACGCCGACGACCTTGCTGAAGCCTGTGTGTATTTGATGGAAAATTACAGCGAACCCGAGTTTATAAACGTTGGAACGGGCAAAGACGTAACCATCAAGGAATTAGCCGAGACCGTTTGTAAAATAGTGAAATTTGAGGGTGATTTAATTTGGGATACCAATAAACCAGACGGTACGCCTCGCAAACTGATGGACGTATCAAAACTTCACGCTCAAGGGTGGAAGCACACAATAGAATTACAAGAAGGCATAGCATTAACATACCAAGATTTCTTGGAACATCATGAAACGCTACGGTTGTAAAGATGAATTATAAAGAGCCATCAACCCATGCTAAACAGCATGGAATTGATGGCTCTTTTCATGGTTCCTTGAGTACGCAAGTATATTATCTACACTATGTTCGGAAGGTTGACGATAACTTTTATCAAGACCTGCTTTCACATCGAGCATATCTAAATAAAATTCTAACATTTCGGGGTCATGGACGAATCCGTCCTGAATCAAAAGGTCTTCTGCTTCCGTTGTTTCTTGATAGACGTAACGGATAACATCATGCTGCGTAAAGGTTTGTATCATAGCTTGGAGAATGTTTGCTCATCATTTTGCGTAGATTTATCAACGCATAACGCATTCTTCCAAGTGCTGTATTGATGCTCACTCCAGTAGCATCGGCAATTTCCTGAAAACTCATGTCCTCATAATGACGCATTACTAAAACCTCTCTCTGCGTGTCGGGAAGCATTTTAATCAGGCTTCTCAGATGAGCGTGCGATTCTTCACGGATTTGGATTTCCTCGTAAGAGTCCTCAGCAAAATCAAGCGTGTTGAATACACTACTACCATCTTCAAATACAACATTTGGATAGCGTTTATCACGACGAAAATAATCAATTGCCATATTATGCGCTATTCTAAGCACCCATGGCAAAAATTTACCTTCATCGTTATACCTTCCTGAACGTAAAACATCTACTGCTTTGATGAAAACATCTTGCATTAAATCTTCGGCTACGAAGGTATCCTTAACAATCAAATAAATCGTGGTATAAACTTTGGATTTGTAACGGCGAACAAGCGTTTCGAAGGCTTTTTCGTCACTATTTTTGATATAAAGTGATACAAGTTCACTGTCGTTAACATGGACTTTTTCCATTTTGATAAATCTATTTAGTTAACGTAAAGCTTTTATTCAAATTGTATCTTTTTTTATTTTTTTTAGTGACAATGCTTGTTCTTTCATGGGATATTCCCGAAAGGCTAAACCAAAGATAGTGGTTGTTGTATTATTTCACAACAAAATACCAAAAAAATTAATTACCATTAACAAATATTAACAATACATTATTCGTTTAGACTTTCCTTAAAAAAGTATTTTACGGAATAATCCAAATTTTAGCTCGAAATAGTTAAAATTAACAAAATAATCTTTGGTTTGTAACGTCAAAAATTATGCCTAATGAACGGCTATCCTCTTACATACGATAAATATTATAGAATTGGATTCGGTTATCTAAAATATTAAGATTGAAATTAGTAATTTGAACGTTGAAAATTATTTTCAACTTAAAAAGCTATATTTATCGAATGAAAAATATAAAAATCATCGAATGCCCCCGTGATGCCATGCAAGGCTGGTCAAATTGGATATCAACTGAAAAAAAGATTGAATATTTAAACCAATTATTGAAAGTAGGTTTCGATACGCTTGATTTTGGCAGCTTTGTTTCTCCGAAAGCTATTCCACAAATGGCCGATACCGCTTTAGTATATGAAGGACTTGATTTAGACCAAACAAACACCAAATTATTAGCCATAATTGCTAACGTTCGTGGTGCTGAAACGGCCGTTGGTTTTGAGAAAATTCAGTATTTAGGTTTTCCATTTTCTATCTCCGAAACCTTCCAACAACGCAATACCAATAGTTCAATTTCAGAAGCTTTTAAAACGGTTGAGACAATTAAAAACCTATGCCAAAAGTCTAATAAACAATTAGTTATCTATTTTCCGATGGGTTTTGGAAATCCTTATGGCGATGCTTACAATGTAGAAATTGTGGCGGAATGGGCGGAGAAAATGAGTCAATTAGGCATCAAAAGTATTTCACTTTCTGATACTGTTGGTGTGGCTAATAGACGAACTATTACAGAACTTTTCACAAATTTAATTTCTCAATATCCAAATATTGAATTTGGGGCTCATTTTCATGCCACGAACGATACTTGGCAGATGAAAATTGAGTCGGCATATCAAGCAGGATGTCGTCGTTTTGATGGAGCAATTGGCGGTTTTGGTGGTTGCCCGATGGCAGAAGATGAATTGGTTGGAAATATTAATACTCAAAATATGATACAATACTTTGATGATCAAGAAGTTGATTTAGGCTTGGATAAAAACGAGTTTTTGAAATCGGCGGAGATAAGTAGAAACATTTTTATATAATATTAATATATGAAAATATATTAATATATATTTGCAAACTAAATCAAAATCATCAATTAAAATGGCAACGATAGCCTACCAAATAAACAAAGAAAAACTCGAAAAAGCGGCTTTTATTCTGAAAACCGTTGCCCATCCCACTCGTCTGGCGATTGTGGATTTACTTTCTCAAAACGAAAAATTGTCAGTTAACGATATTTGTGATGTCTTGGCATGTGAACAGTCGCTCCTCTCCCACCATTTGATTAACATGAAATTAAAGGGAATTTTGCGTTCCGAAAAAGATGGGTTAAATGTTTTTTATTCTTTGAAAGAACGGGACGTAATGAAGTTAATCGAGTGCATTGAACATTGTGATTGTAATTATTAACTTTTTTTTGCTAAATACATGAAAACATTAACATATATTTATATTACTCTATGGATTTAATAGGCTATATTTTAGCAGCAGTTATCGGACTGTTACTCAGTTTATTAGGGGGTGGTGGATCAATTTTAACCGTCCCTGTTTTAGTTTATATTTTTCAGATTGACCCCGCTTTGGCAACTGCATATTCATTACTTATTGTGGGTGCTACTTCGGCATTAGCATCCATTAATTATCTTAGAAAAGGCTTAGCAAGTCCGAAAACGGCATTATTTTTTTCGTTTCCATCTTTTATCATGGTATTTGCCACTCGTAAATATTTTATGCCTCTGATTCCCAATGAAATTGCACGATTCGGTGATTTTATTTTAACAAAAAATACCTTAATCATGTTAACTTTTGCGCTTTTAATGGTTTTGGCTTCACGGTCAATGATTCGGAAAAGGCAGGAGGTCGATGATATTTCGGAGGCTATGAGACGAGTAAATTATAGTTTAATTTTCGTAGAAGGCTTGGTTGTAGGTACACTAACGGGCTTTGTGGGCGTTGGCGGCGGGTTTTTAATTATTCCAGTTTTGACCAATTTTGTAAAACTTCCGATGAAATTGGCCGTTGGGACTTCGTTAATGATTATTGCCATAAATTCCTTAATTGGTTTTACTGGCGACCTCGGCAAACACGAAATGAATTGGACTTTTCTGGGAACGTTTATTGGCTTGGCACTTGTTGGCGTATTAATTGGCACAACCCTTTCAAAACGTTTGGATAACCAACAATTGAAACCTGTCTTCGGATGGTTTACGTTGTTGATGGGAACCTGTATTTTAATTAAAGAACTGGTAATGAAATAGTTATGAATTACAAGTTATGAATTTATAAAAAAATTACAGTATTCTTAATATTCCAAATCGTAAAATTAATTGTTTTTGAGTTAATTTGATAAAAACTCATAACTCATAACTCAAAAAATGACAGATTTCCTCTCAAAAGATTACTGGAATAACCGCTACGAAGCGGAAGAAACTGGCTGGGATTTGAAAACAATTTCATCTCCTTTAAAGGCGTACATCGACCAATTAACGGATAAAAATCTTCGTATTTTAATTCCAGGTTGTGGCAGTGGATACGAGGCTGAATATTTATTAAAACAAGGTTTTCAGGACGTAACAGTTATTGATTTTGCACCTTTGGTAGTGGAAAAAATGCAGTCATATATGACTGAATATCAGAATATTAAAATTATTTGTGCTGATTTTTTTACCCATTCAAGCAAATACGATCTAATTTTAGAACAGACTTTTTTCTGTGCTTTAGCCCCCCTTTTACGCCCAAAATACGTTCAGAAAATGTGTGAATTATTAAATAAAAATGGAAAATTAGTGGGCTTGCTTTTTGGTGTACAATTTCCAAATAATCCTCCTTTTGGTGGAAGTAGGGAGGAGTATTTAGATTTATTTTCAAACACTTTCAAAATCAATCTTTTAGAGCCTTGTAATAATTCGGTAAAGCCGAGAGAAGGTAACGAACTATTTTTTAACTTTTCTAAGAATGGAGAATAACAAAAAATCGCATTGGGAGAATGTTTTTACCTCAAAAAACCCTACTGATGTAAGTTGGTTTCAAGAAGTCCCTACCACTTCTTTGGCGTTTATTCGCTCTTTGAATTTACCCAAAACGGCCCAAATTATTGATGTTGGTGGTGGAGATAGTTATTTAGTCGATTATTTATTGAAAGATGGTTTTGAGCATATTACAGTCTTGGATATTTCAGAAAAAGCCCTTGAAAAAGCAAAAAAAAGATTGGGTAAATCTGCCAGTAAAATTGAATGGATTGTTTCAGATATAACTGAATATCAAGATAATACTAAAAAATATGACATTTGGCATGACCGTGCAGCATTTCACTTTTTGGTAGAAAATGGACAAATTGAAGCCTATCTTTCCATTGCCAAAACAAACATTAAAAATGAAGGCTTTTTGAGTGTTGGAACATTCTCGGAACAAGGACCAACCCAATGTAGCGGTTTAGAAATCAAGCAATATTCAGAAGAATCCATGACGGATAAATTCAAGGAAAATTTTGAAAAAATAAGGTGTATCAATGAAAATCATGAGACACCTTTTAAGACAGTACAAAATTTTACTTTTTGTACTTTTCAAAGAAAATGAATTAATGTACGGGAAATATTTCCGTACTAAATACCATGAAAGTAGAACAAATTTATACGGGCTGTTTGGCTCAAGGTGCATATTATATTGAGTCGGCAGGAGAAGTTGCCATTATTGACCCTTTGCGTGAGGTAAATTCGTACATCGAAAAAGCCAAGCGAAATAATTCAACGATAAAGTACATTTTCGAGACGCATTTTCACGCTGATTTTGTGTCTGGACACGTAGAATTATCCCAAAAAACCAACGCTCCAATTATCTATGGACCAAAGGCAAATCCAAAGTTTGATGCGGTTATTGCCACTGATAATCAAGAGTTTAAGTTGGGGAATGTAACGATAAAAGCCTTGCATACCCCTGGGCATACGATGGAATCGAGTTGTTTTTTGTTGTTGGATGAAAACAAGAAACAAATTGCTCTTTTTTCGGGAGACACCCTTTTCATTGGTGATGTTGGTCGCCCAGATTTAGCACAAAATGGCTCGCTGACCATAGAAGATTTAGCGGGGCATTTATATGATTCGCTCAATCAAAAAATCATGCTTTTGGCGGATGATATTATTGTGTATCCTGCACACGGGGCGGGTTCGGCTTGTGGAAAGAATATGTCAAAGGAAACTTCTGATACTTTGGGGCATCAGAAGCAAGTAAATTATGCTTTGCAACCACAAACGAAGGAACAATTTATCGTGGCAGTAACGGAAGGATTAACACCACCGCCGTTTTATTTTCCAAAGAATGTATTGTTAAATAAGACTGGTAGTCAGGATGTTACGGGCGTAATGGAGCGAGGATTGACACCGCTTACTCCTCATGAATTTGAGGATTTGGCGAATACAATTGACACCTTAATTATTGATACTCGCAAGCCAGAAATGTTTCGGGTAGGGTTCATTCCGAGGTCAATTTTTATTGGGATTGATGGTGACTTTGCCCCTTGGGTGGGTACACTCGTAAGGGATATTCAGCAGGAAATTTTGATTGTGGCGGATGAAGGACGTGAAGAAGAAGTAATAAAACGCCTTGCACGAGTAGGTTATGATAACGTTTTAGGGTATTTGAAAGGGGGTTTTGAGGCCTGGAAAATGGCAGGAAAAGAGGTTGATGAAGTTGAATCAATTTCGGCGGAAACCTTTGCGAATATTTACCGAAAAGATAACCATTTGACGATAAAAGACGTAAGAAAAACCACCGAATTTGAGGCTGGACACATCAAAGAATCTGAAAATATTCCTTTAGCACAGATTTCTGAATTGATGGCGGAGTTTGACAAAGATGAGACAAATTATATCCATTGTGCAGGTGGATACCGTTCGATGGTGGCTTCAAGTATTTTAAAATCAAGGGGTTATGATAATGTAGTGGATATTCAAGGTGGGTTTGGGGCGATTGTTGCGACTGGAATTTTATAAAATTACTATTCTTGCAAAGTATGAGCCTTCAAACCCCAAAGCAAAAACAAAATCCATGAAAAGGGAATGAAAATGATGGCTAATGTCCAGTAAAATTTACAGATGGCTGGGTAAAACTTTTTGTCCTTCAAAAAGAAGAAAAACATAACCCAATTGATGAGTATTATTGTTATGCCTACGAACATGATTTTTACATTTATAGATTG
>JBBAKY010000094.1:0-14440 GCA_040403295.1 Arcicella sp. | reverse complement strand
ACTAAGCATAAATACAATGAATGCACAAAAAAATCTAAACACAAGCCAGTCTTTGAATGTACAACAACAAAGTATTGTGAGTATTGCAGCTCTGACAGCCGTTGGTGACATATCGCATCTAAAAACCCAATTAAATGCAGGGCTTGATGCGGGACTTACCATCAATGAAATAAAAGAAGTGTTGGTTCAAATGTATGCTTATTGTGGTTTTCCTCGAAGCCTCAACGGTATAAATACGTTTATGACTGTATTGGTAGAAAGAAAAGCCAAAGGTATAACAGACATTGAAGGTAAAGATGCCTCACCCATTAAGGATGCGGTAAACAAGTACGACACGGGGAAGCAAACTTTACAAATGCTTACTGGAGTGGAAGAAAAAGGTCCGAAAACTGGAGCAAATGCTTTTGCACCAATCATAGATACTTTTTTAAAAGAACATCTCTTTGCGGATATATTCAGTCGTGATGTACTTACCCACCAGCAACGTGAATTAGCAACTATTTCGGTGCTTTCGGCACTGGAAGGTGTAGCTCCACAACTGCAATTTCACTTGGCAGTTGGATTAAATATCGGACTTACAGCAAGTCAATTAGAGCAGGTATTTTCGATTATAGAAACACAAATTGGAAAGCAACAAGCAGAAATAGCTAAAAATGTATTGTCAAAAATTACCGATAAAAAGCCTTAATAATATTTAATATAAATTACACTTCAACAAAAAATGATTGAAATGCAAGAACAAGACAGTAATTCGTCGAGAAGAGATTTTATACAATAATCAGTCGTATTAAGTGCAGGGCTTGTGCTTGCAAATTCAACTCAATCTTTTTCACAAACAAATAAGATAAATAACATGAGTGCTAACATAAAAGCAAAAGGCTACGCAGGAAAAGACGAACAAGGGAAATTAGACGTGTGGAGTTTTGACCGCCGTCCAGTTGGTGATAACGATATACTCATTGAAATTAAGTTTTCAGGGATTTGCCATTCTGACATACATACGATGAACGGACATTGGGGAAAACAACAATATCCACAAGTGCCAGGTCATGAAATTGCTGGCATCGTAACTGCAGTTGGTAAAAATGTAAGCAAATTTAAAGTGGGAGATAAGGCTGGTGTGGGTTGTATGGTAAATAGTTGTATGCAATGCGAGAGTTGCAAAAAAGGCGAAGAGCATCATTGCGAAACAACGGGTATGGTAGGCACTTATGGCACTCCCGAAAAATCATCACCAACAGGAATTACCCAAGGTGGATACGCCAATAATATTGTGGTAACGGAACATTTTGCTATTAAAATTCCTGCTAATATGGAGTTGAAATATGCAGCACCTTTGCTTTGTGCAGGCATTACCACATATTCGCCATTGATGAAAGTAGAGATTAAAAAAGGCGATAAGATTGGCGTAGTAGGGATTGGAGGCTTAGGACATATCGCTATTAAATTAGCCGTTTCAAAAGGAGCAGAAGTATATGCTTTTACCACTTCTGCCTCAAAAGTAGATGACATCAAAAGTTTTGGTGCGAAGGAAGTAATTGTGGTGGATTCAATGGCTAAATTGAAGCCTTGGAAAGGAAAATTAGATTTTATGATTTCTACCGTTCCTTACGCTTACGAAATGTCAGGTTATATTGATTGTGTGAAACCTTATGGATTTTTTACGCAAGTTGGACAACCAATTAATGGAAAACTCATGATTAATAATTTTAACATGATTTTTAACCGTGTAAATTTCAATGGTTCGCTAATTGGCGGTATTCCCGAAACCCAAGAGGTGATGGATTATTGTGCCAAAAATAAAATTTATCCGCAAATAGAAATCATCAAAGCCGAAGAAATCAATGAGGCTTGGAAAAAAGTGGTGGATAAGGAAGCTCGTTATCGCTACGTAATTGATGCGTCAACGATTTAAAATCAGGAAATTAATCATTAGTTTAGTGTTAAATTCTGGCAAAAAAGACCAAACTTACGGATTTGATTTTACATAAAAACAGTGTCATATAAATTTTAACAAACAAATAACCAACAATGAACAAACTATCAATTCTAATTATCCTGATGCTAATATCAGTAATTTCCTTTGCCCAACCAAGCCCAAGTCAGATTCAAGCCCGTTTGCCAAAAGGCACCATCATTCATGGAAATATTCCTTACAATAATGATACCCTCAAAAAGCATTTATTAGACATTTACTTACCCGCTGATGCAAAAGGCAAATTACCCTTAATTGTGTTTATACATGGGGGTGGATGGCTTGGCAATGACAAATATGCAGACATGGGCTATATGCCAAATACGGTGAATGCCATGCTCGAAAATGGCTTTGCAGTAGCATCAATCGACTATCGTTTTGCCACGCAAGCTGTCTTCCCAGCTATTCTACAAGATTGTAACAAAGCGGTGTCATTTTTATTTGATAATGCAAACAAATATCAAATCGATGAAAGTAGAATTGCTCTGATGGGTTTTTCGGCAGGTGGACACTTGGCTTCGTTGATGGGTACTTCTCAAAATAATAAAGTTAGTAATTTATATTTCCCCAACACTTACCGTCCTTTCAAATACAAAGCGGTTGTCGATTTTTATGGCCCTACTGATTTAGTATTATTACCTGGCAATGAAGATGCAAAATCACCAGAAGCCTTGCTAATAGGAGCAACACACCCTATCAAGACCTGATTTAGCTAAGGCGGCAAGTCCATTGACTTACATTGACAAAAATGACCCTCCCTTCCTTATTTTTCACGGTGAAAAAGATAATGTGGTTTCTAATAAGCAATCGAAACTTTTTAGTGCTTGGCTGAATCATTATGGTGTAAAAAATGAACTTACGATTGTAAAAGATGCTCCGCACTTTGGCACAATGTACGATGTAGAAGAAATTAGAAGCAAAGTCATTAGCTTTTTGAATGCTGAATTGAAGTAAAATAAAGGTGCATAAATTTGTAACAGACTCAATTTTAATGTATATTTCAGTCAATAAGATTCTTCGTCAATTTTGGTGAAAAGCTATTTATACCCAACTTTAAGAAAATTTTATGATTTAAAATGTAGCTCAATAGAAGTAATTGTAGTGTATTAATATTCTGAATTGAACAATCTTTTTTATTCACCGAAAGTCTTTCACCAAAATTGATGAAGAACCTCATTCATCGGAATATACACATTGTTATGAAAACCTCTGGTTCAGTCAGGAGAATCTAACAATCTCAAATAATGTAAATGAGTTATTTTCTCATTTACATTATGAAAAATCCATTCAAAAAATGATTCTACTTCTGTGTTCAATTCTGAAATTCGGCACGACCAAAGTTTAATAAAAAGCAATTGCTTAATTATTTTTTTATACTTTTTAACGCTTTCCCAGCAATATCTTCCCAACGATAAAGATGAAAAGTTTTGTTATTGCTCATCGCTACAAATAATCCTTTTGTAAAAGACTTACCCAAAGGAACTGAAATAGTTTCAGAACCGTCACTTTGAGTCGCTTGAACTTCCACAACTTTCAATAATTGATGCTCATTTGGATTTTCCTTTGAACCTTCTCTACTGAAAACATGAAATTTATTTGCTCCTTGATCAGATACTAAAATATAACCCGACGTAGGCGTAAGCTGATAAATTGAGATACCTTCGTGGTCTTCTGAAAAACCTGTTTTTGCAAAAAGAGCTAATTCCTCGTTTCCTTTTGAAGGTTCTGCGTAGTATTTCCTAACGCCAACCCCTTCATCCGAATAATAGATATAACCCAATTGATCATCAACTGCAATGGATTCTATTTCTTTTTTTCCACTATATGTCCCAAACTTTCGCACTAAAGTAGATTTCAAGGCTCCATTTCCATTATCTTCTAATAAATACTGCCATAAATAGCCTCCATTAATAGGACCCGATTTACGTCCAACTATGGCATAAATAGCGCCACTGGGACTTTTGTATAATGAAATTCCCATTAAATCTCTAAACTCTCTACCCACTTCTCCTTCAAAAACAGGAATACCCCCGCCATCAATGGGTTTCATGTCAGGTAAAGAGAAGATGCGTAACTTATGGGTCACACGTTCGGTTACTACCGCAATATCTGTCTTCTTTCCTCCAAATAAAAGGCCATATTCAACATCGACATTATTCGGGCGTTGTAAGTTTCTGATGACCTTATCTTGAATTATTCTTCCGCCTAAATCAAAGACATACAACGCTCCGTCTTGATTTTTATCAGTCCCAATTATCAAACTTTTACTTGCATCCGTTGGATTTACCCAAACGGCAGGATCATCGGTATCGTATTTCACAGCTTCTGTAATTACAAGCGGTGAAATGATTTTTTGGTTATTTACTTGAGATGTACATGCTTGTGCAAACAACAGACTAACACATAAAAAAAAGATATTACGCATAAAGAAAAAGGGTTAAAAAAACACCAAGTTTATCAAGTTTGCCATCAGCACTTAGTGATAAGCTTTATGCCATAAAAGCAGACTTTTTGACTTGGTGTTTAAGCACAAATTTATCAAAAAATATTACTGTAAGGTTATTTTGTACCATAAGCACCAACATAGGTGGCTGGCTCTGGCGATTTGTAGGTAACATTATTGATGACAAGACCATCTTTAAAATTACGGGTAAAGGTTGTTAGTCCTTTGCCTAAAGCTGGTGAATTTACCGATAAGCGGAAGTCCCAAGTAGCAGTGAAATCAGCGTTTAAATAATCGGTACTTTTAGGATAATTCACGAATAATGGGTCATTTTCGTCTGCTTTCGCTCCTTTAATTTCATTTGCTCCTGATAAAATTTCTTTAGAATTTTGGAACTGGTCAACCGCCGTTTGCGTGTAGCCATAGTAGTAGTTGTTAGATACTCTACTTGTCGTATCTTCTGGCAATTTTGTATCTCTCTTAATTCCAAATCGGCAGTTTGCCATCAAGTTATTGTACAACTTTGCACGCACACTTTGTTCTACCCAAATAGATCCGCCTTTAGCTGTTGGTCTTCTCCATCCTGTGTTCACAATCGTGTTGTTATAAGCAACTACGATCGCTTGTGGTGTACGACCGCCTGTACTTGATAATTTAAGGGCATTCGTATTAGTGCTATACACAAAGTTATACGAAATGTCTGCCACCACACCCGACTTGATATTAAATCCATCGCCACCACTCAAACCAGTTGTATAAAGGGTATTGTTGGTAAAAATAACACTACCGCCTTCTATATACGTAACATCGTCACGCCAGAAACGGATGGTTGAATTTCTTACTACTAATTTACCCGCAGTATTTGAAAACCATAATGCAGGATCAAACTCACCACTAAGCGCCTTGTATAAACCTAATTTTACCGAGGTAGAAGCCTCTGTAGTTACAGCACCACCATATTCCAAAATAACGTTGTCTAAAACCAGTTCTGTACAAGTTCTCGCAGCAAGAATTCCTCCCCAAAGCTGCCCAAATTTGTATTTAGCCAATTTGGCTGATTCTGGAACTGAGAATTTAATTGGGTTAGCCGACGTACCTAGCGCATATAAATTACCTTGTATAATAAACTCAGGTTTGCTGATTGTATCCATAACGATACTTACACCTTCTTCAATTGTTAATGATTTTCCGACAGGAATTATTAAATCTGAATTCACCGTAATGATTGAACCTTTTTTCCAAGTACCTGAAACTTCCCCTGAAACGGATAGTTTTTCGGCAGGAGAAACGTCCGTTGAACTACAACCTGTAAATAAAAAGGCTGCAAAAATGGATAATAAAAGTAACTTTTTCATGTTGAAAATTAATTATTAGATTAAATAAAAGAATTGTTGTTTGAGCAAATGAATATTTTCACGACTCCATTGGAAGAGTCGATTTATGAATGTATTATTTTATGAGGTTATATTTTGAAACGAACGCCTAAGACGAACGAACGTTTATAAAAGTCCTGTCGAATTAAGGTACTGTGGGCATTACCACTTTCAAGATTAATATCGTTGTTAACAGGATTTGTATTTTTAATGACTACTCGCAAAGGTGTATCGATCAAATTGTTAGCTTTTGCGAAAATAACCCAATCTGTTCCTATTTTCTTTTCTACCGAAGCATCCATTTGAATAAATGCCTCTTGCCAAAGGTCATTATCCAAAAACTGAGACACGGTGTTGATGCGTTCGCCTGTGTAGGAAGCAGCAAGCTGTGCATCCCAACCAGTTTTACCATCTTTATAAAGCAGCGTTACATTACCTATATGAGCCGACTGCCCATAAAGAGGGCGAGTTTGAGCCACATTTTTAGTATAAAGTTCGCCATTTGAATTACGATCACGAATGATTTTTTGAGTAGTAATCAACGAATTCGTGTAGGTATAATTTGCCTTAATACCCCAATTTTTTATGTATTTAATGTAGTCTAATTCTAATCCAAAATTGGTTGCACTTCCATAATTTCCTGGAGAATAGTACACATCTTGCCCACGAGTTTCATCCACATTTAGGGCGTATTCGATGGGGTCTTTTATGAATTTATAAAAAACGCCTATTAATAATTGGTCAGATGGATTTGGTAGTAACTCAAATCTAATATCAAAGTTATCGGCAATGGCACGTTTCAAATCAGGATTTCCCCGTTCCTGATATTCCTCGTTTACGACTTTTCCTGGCACTATTTCAAAAAAACCTGGACGATTAATCGAGCGGAAATACGAAGCACGCATTACCTGTTTTGTGTTTAAAATGTACTTTATATTGACACTTGGCAAAAAGTCGGTATAAATCTGATTGCCCGATGGCTTAGATTCTCCCAAAGGGAAAAGCATTTCATACCCTTGATTGGTATGTTCAAGTCGTAAACCAGCGATAGTTTGTAGTTTTTCCTGTTGCAATTTTGCCATGAAATATTCTGCAATAATTTGCTCCGTAGCTTTGTAAGTCAAGGCAGAAGCAACCGAACCTCTTGGATTATTTAATGTCCAAGAAAGGTCTTCATTCGCATTAAAATCTTTGCCATAAAGTGCATACACATTACTTGGTTGAAACTGGTAATTGTTATAGAAATTGTCTCGTTTTTTGTTTCGGTATAAACCTCCTGTACTTAATTCGAGGGTATTGGTATGATATTTCGTAAGGTAAACCAAATTCAAGTAAGCTGCATAATCATTATCAGAATTGTGTTCCCAACGACGAGTCATTTGGGAAGCATAGGTCTTAGTTTCAACGAAATTTTTGCGAGTTCCTAAAACAGTAATCGACGTATTGTCGGGCGTAGCGTTAGTAGCTATTGAATACACTACCGACCAGTCAAGGGTTAATTTGTCTAACAATTTATGATTTCCTTGTAAGGTACTGTTCATGATTTGCTGTTGGGTCAGGCGGGCACGAGTAGCAAAACTAAGCCCAGCATTTCCCACAATTGGGTCATAACCACCATTTGAGAAATCCGTGGTTCTCGTTTCTCTTACCTGACTATTTTGAAGGTTCATAAACGCATTATACCACTGAAACTTATGCTTCGCATTTAGACGATAATCCAATTTCAAATGTATCCCCAAACGTTCTTGTTGATCTGCAAATTTCCGTTCTGAAATACTTGTAATGCGTGAGCTTCTTTCGGTATCATAGACCGTAGAAGAATTAAAACTACTATTACTTCCTCGGTTGGTATTTTGATAGCTAAGTGCTAAAATAACTCCTAATTTATTGTGAACATAACGATTGCCAATTGATAGCCCCCCCACAATATTGGGCGAAGGCATTTGCGTTTTAATGGCTACTGTTGCTTTAGAGAAGTCATTAGGTGTTGCATAATATGAAGTGCCATTGATTTCGTAAGATGATTTCGAAAGGACTTGACCTTTATTAAAACTCGAAAAACCACCATTCAAAAACAGCTCGTTATAACCAAAAGCCAAATTTGCTTTTATTTCCAGTACTGTGGGAGCATCTTTCATAACCATGTTTACCATTCCCCCTATGGCATCGCCTTCTAAATTTGGAGTTAGCGTTTTGGTTACCTCCAAACGACTTAATAATTCAGAAGGAAAAATATCTAAAGGCACGTAACGATATTTATTATCAGGACTCGGAATTTTGATTCCATTTACTAAGGTATAATTGTAACGTTTGTCCATTCCTCTCAAAATAGCATATTGACCGTCTCCATTACTGTTGCGTTCAATTGAAACGCCAGAAACTCGTTGAATTAAATTAGCCACCGTTAAATCAGGAGAAATTTCTATAGCTTTTGCCGAAACAATATTCATCAATTGATTGGCATTACGTTCAGATTTACGAGCTGAATTTTCAGATGATTTATCCGTGGTAGCTACGACTTGGACTTCGTCCAATTCTTGCAATCGGCTATTTTCTAATTTAATCATAAGCGTTTGAGATGGAGAATTAATGACTACCTCTTGCTTAAAAGACTGATACGTAATATGACTTATGATTAAGAGGTACTTTCTGGTTTCCAAATGTTTTAGACTGAATGAACCATCCAAACCCGTAAGAACATACACATTACTTTTATCGATACGGATATTCGCTCCCACCAATGGCTCACCAGAATACTTGTCCAGTACAAACCCTTTGAGGGTATTATCCGCATTTGGAACAGCAAATAATTGAAAGGACAGCAATAGAAATATAATTAAACTTTTATACATAATTTATGAAATGAAAGTTGCACCCAGAAGCCAGTTGAATAAAAAAAGCCCCATCGGTTTGATGAGGCAAAGATTATCACAGCATTCAAAAATTTCCAAATCTCCTTCGTTACAAAAAGGAAACAGCGTTACAAATAGCGTTAACAAAAAAGCAACACACGAAAAAAATAATCTATAAATAGTTGAATATCAATGAGTTTAAAAGTTTAAATTAAATATTATCAAATTGTTATCGTTATTTTACCGTTACAAGTTTTGCATAAAGCTGGCTAAATTATCTCCTTGTTCCATATTAAGTTTTTTACGAAGTCGGTAACGAATTACCCGCAAACTATCTTGGGAGATGCCCAATAATGAAGCAATTTCAGATGATTTCAAGTTCATTTTTAACAGGGCAATTAGGCGCAAATCATTTGCAGTAAGGTTTTCGGAGCTGGCTCTTACTTTCTCCAAAAACATTCCATGTACTTGTTCAAAAATTTGACGAAACTCATCCCAGTGTTGGTCATGATTAAAATTATCTTGTATTTCCGTCATGATTTTCTGAATGTTTCTTTGCGTATTTTTTCGATCATCCTTGCTTATTTCTTCCAAACGTTGGTAGAGTTTTTCTAAAACCTGATTTTTCTGAATAATGTGTAGCGTATGTGTAGTCAAATCTCTTGATTTAATTTCGAGTTCCTGCTTTAACTGCTCTTCTTCCAACTGTCTGTTTCGCAAAGCAACTTGAACCAATTCTTGTTCTTTCTCAAAAACCTTCCGTTTTTGCTCATTAACCAAGTGCTCATTTTGAATATACATTCGTTGTTTATTGATGACAACACCTCCAAGAATTGCTAACAGGAGCATCACAATCGTGGCTGCAAAACCAATAATTTTGTTGGTCTTACTGTTATTATTCAAGCGTTCTATTTCGCTATTCTTCTTCGTAATGTCATAAATTGCTTGCATCATTGCCATCTTTTGATTACTCTGTTCTGAATAAATATCGAGTGTCATCTTGCGACTAATTTCGAGGTAAAAATAAGCACTATCGTTTTGTCCAAGCAGATTAAAGGTTCTGGCTAAATCTCTGTAAGCGCTGGCTTCTTGGTATTTTTCATGGTATTTTTTGGATAAGCTAAGCGCCTGTTTGGAATAAGTTAATCCTTCTTGAGGTTTCCCCGTTTTACGAAGAATATCTCCAATATTATTCAAAACTTCAATTTTAGCCACTTCATTACTTTGTTCGTCATTAATTTTCAATGACTTATTAAAATAAAACTTGGCAGAATCATACCGGCTCAAATCTTCAAAAATACTACCCAGATTTTCATAAATCTTAGCAATACCCGTTTGATTATTAATTTGTGTATAGTGTTGAATTGCTTGTTTCTGAAAATCTAAGGATCGGTTATAGTCTTGCTGTTTTTCAAAAAGATGTCCGATTTTGCCCAGCGTTATAGCAATGCCCAAATGGTCATTATGGCTTTCAAAAAGATGCAAGGCTTCTTCATAATACTGCCTCGCTAACACAGGATTCCGATTGAAATATTGAAGTAGTCCCAAATCGTTTAAATTGTTAGCTCGTAGTAAATCCGCTTCAATACTTTTAAAAAGTTTATCGGCTTGAAGATAAAAGTCTAATGCTCGCGGATAATGCCCTACATGAAAGCACAAAAGCCCCATTTGTTGCAAGGCTTGGGCAGCCGCTAAAGTTTTATGATTTTCGGTAGCCTCATTATATTTGCTTTTCAACTGCAATAAACTTTTGCTCGGCTCTTGTTGCGAAGTAAATATATTATACTCTAAATGCTCTTGTTGCGCAAGAATCGAGCTATAAAAAAGAAAAATACACAAAAGAGCAAGGTTAAAATGGACTATATGTTTCATCATGAAGGACAAAAAAATCTATTAAAAATAGAAACAAAGTTCTATCCTGAAAATTAGATTTAATACATTTCATAAAAGGATAACAATTATATAATAAAGCTTTCAAACAGGCTGAGGGAGTGCATCAAAAAGTTTGGGGCAAATGATTTTTTCGTTAACTTGAAGAAATTGCAGACCTCAAACTGCAATTTATCATTTCAAAATATATATTTTGAATATTTTCCCGATGATTTATAGGTGTTTCAAAATCAAAGGAGATACCCATATTGATCAACTTCAGCATCTTATTCAAATTATTATGGGTTTGGATAATGACCATCTTCATAGCTTCAAAATTTGGAGAATGGAATATGGTATTTCAAGAAGTGGGGCTATGGGATTTTTCGATAATCTTCTCAAGATATTTATCATAGATTTATGGTTAAGAGTGGGCGATAAATTTACTTTTGACTATAATTTTGGAGACGATTGGGAATAAGAAATTAGAGTTGAGAAAACCGTATGCGTCTAAAATGGAGTGCATCAAAAAGTGTGAGGCAAAATATTTTTGAAGTACCTAATTAAAAAATTATTGAATTAAAATGTCTACCTTAGAATGATTCTTTAAGAACATGAATTTGCTTGCCCCACACTTTTTGATGCACTCCTATAAGTATTTGAAGCGATAATTTCAACCGAAATGCTATTGATAAATAAATTCTAATTAAAGTACAAAATGATCTGGTATAACTTTCTGTATTACAGAAAGTTACAAATATATCGTAGTGCGTTCAATTACTACTGGACATATAGGCAAAAAAATGGTTTTAAAACTGGTTAGACTTCCGTAACTTATTTGCTACCAAACAAAAATCAAGTTATCGTGAAGTCCAATCCAATTGTATGTCAATTTAGCGAGTATTTTTTAGATTTAGAGGGGGATGCCTAATCATTCGTTGATAGAAAATTTACTACTTGTTTGTAACGCTATCATTATCTCTCGTTCTACCAATTTGAGTGTGATGAGAGATTACCTACCTCAACTCTTAGAAAATGAACAGATCGTTTCATGTTCGCATTACAAACGCTTGATAAGGTCGGGCGGCGTTCCGCTTTTTAATATTTCCGATTCTGCTAACAATAAACTCATTGATTGCAATTTGGGAATGATTTACAAAACCCTATCAGAGAGCATTTAATACCTTATTTTAGATGGAATACAATGGGAAAGGGGCGAAAAATGTGTTCATTTATTGACTTAATGTATTGTCTATCCTGGGATAGCAATTCCCATTTATTGGCACCAGTTAAATAAAAAGGTGGACATTCTTCCGGGTTCTTCGTCAATTTTGGTGAAAGACTTTTGGGAATAAAAAGATAGTTCAATTTAGAAAATTATTATGCCACGATTCCTTCTATAGAACTACATTTTAAATTATAAAAGTTTTCTTAAAGTGGAGTATAAATAGTTTTTCACCAAAATTGACGAAGTACCATGTAATTGCCCCCATACTTTTTGATTCAGTTAATCAGTTTAATACGCTATCTTAAAATGATTATTTTAAAGAAGAAATATAATTGCCACCCACTTTTTGATGCACTCCCTTTAGAAAAGTACAAAGTGATTAAACTTTTGCCCGATGGAGAGTCATAAGGACGGCGTTTCGCCACCCTTTCAAGCTTGATTGAAACAGAGATTTTCGTTACAAATTTACTAAAAGTAGCAGTTTTAACCTTGATAATTAGGTATAGATGCTTTACTTATTTTTTAAACGATAGTTATAAACTGTTCCATAAGTAACCCTAAAGTATTTGAGATTTTGTTCGTAGACAACCTTTCGTGCTATAATTCAAAAATTTTTAGCTATGAGTCCTTTGCAATTAGTAGACATGAAATATGTTTGCCCTGTGCTTTAGACTTATTAAAACCTTACTTTTCATGCAACATAGCCGGAGAAAGTCTATTAATGGGTTCAATTAGAATATCCTTGTAAAAGACTTCAGCACCCTCAGATTGAATCTGTATCTTTCCTTTAGTCAGTGGAGTTATCTGACCCTTATCTTCCTGTGTAGAGTGATACAGAACCATCATTACTTTACCGTTAACTACATGGATACTTGTGTCACCATGGCAATATAAATCAAGGGTATTCCATTCACCAGAAGGATGTTCAGCATCCCCTTTTTTAATACAATGCCTTCCATATTTACTGGTGGCATTAAAGGGAAGCATTTGACCATTGGGGTCATAGATATACGTATTATCTGAGGTTTTCTGTACAGGAATATCTTCATTTCCTCCAGCAACACCCCAGTAATCACCGCTATTTCCTTCTTCTATCTGGAACTCCTGTGACCGCATCCAAGCGCCATAGTCAGCACCGTTAGCACCCACAGCAAAATATAGTAAGCCACTATCTCTTTTACTATTTTTTTTCTGTCCCCATTTCAAAGAACCCCACTTAAATTGTACGTGTAGATGAAAATTTTCATATTCTTTTGAGGTACTGATACCTCCCCATTCTTCCCCTGAAATCCGTATCACTTTTTCTCCATGATTATCCACCACAGTAAAAACATGTTTAGGATCATTATTCAATCCAACAGGTACATTCGACAACATTTTACCAGCATCATCCAAGGGTGGACCAATGTAAGTATCCCAACCCGTAAGATCTTTACCATTAAAGAGGGGCTGATTCTTATTTTTTGGGTCAACAGCCAAGAATCCCATAAAAAAAAGGGATACCAGAATAAAAAAATAAAGTGGTTTAAGCATATTTGTTAGACTATTTAAAAAAGTTTGTTAGTTCGATTAAAGGTATAAAAAAAATGACAAATGGAAAAATTATTCGTTAAACAGTTTCAGCATGTTAAGTAAAATCTGGCAGTACAGAACCCTTTATTACTGGACATACAGGAGTTTTCCTTGGTCAGCATTTTTAAAAACGTTGTTTAGTACGCCAATAAATCGTTTCAAAGACCAAATCTTAGATTTGATGATTGAAAGCCCTTGCCTAAAATAAGAAATTGCCAATCGAGATGGTTTATTTCTATAGATTTTCTTCTTTTCAACTTTGTTTTCGGAGTGCATCAAAAAGTGTGGGGCAATTGATTTTTGATGTCCTGAATTAAAAAATTATTGGGTTCAATTGCCTACCCTTAAATGATTCTCTAAAACATAAATTTGCTTGCCCCATACTTTTGATGCACTCCAATAAGGGACTTGCAACCAAATGGTGATTCCAGCCCGCAATCGTTGCTTTTGAGTACAAATCATAAATTTTATTTATACATTTCATTAAAAAGATAAATGAAAAATTATGATTTTGAGTATAGACCTTTGCGCCATGAAAAATCAAATTCAACAAAATACAATTGTATTATCGGAAATAATTGCATTGGGTAATGAAGAGGATATCAAAACAAGGTAAGCAAAAATAAAGCAATTGTAAAAAGAGCTTCTTGAGTTAAGAAAAATGATCACTTCAAAAACCAATAGTGTAAAAGTAGAAGCAATAATTAAAATTGAATAACGATGAATACAATGATAATAAAAACCATTTTTATTATGGTCGTAATGGTCAGCTTTTTAATAATAGCTTTCATAACTAAAGATGCTGTTAATAGTCAACTATTCGTCTCATTAGGAATAATAGCCGGGGCTTTCGCATTAAAACATTTATCACCTAAAAATTTAAAATAAATGAATATCATTGAAAATTTAACACTTGTTGAAGGTTACTTCTCCTTTGATGAGTCCAAAGAAATTTTAAACAGTATTTTTTCTTTCAAAATCACTTTTCACAATATGAAAAGTGGAGTTCGCAAGAACGATTTGGAAAAGACGATGCAATTACACAAAAAAGAATTCCTGCCCTAAGAAACGAAATGGAAAAGCTATACGCTATTTTATCGGAAGCTAAAGATAAAAAAATTGGTTAGT
>JBBAKY010000093.1:0-14483 GCA_040403295.1 Arcicella sp. | reverse complement strand
TTTAAAATACTTTTTACAGTAGCTTTTCGTTAATTTTACAATAAAATAAGAGGCACTAAAAATGAAAAACGAGGTAAATTTTAGTACAATTATAAAGATATTTTCAATTGTTTTTTTGTTCGTTTCAAATGCGCAAACTGTCTCGGCACAGTGGTGGAAAGATACGGAAAAGGCAGAAAAAGAGCGTTCGAAAGGAATGTTATTGCTCACCAGTGAAGTTCAGATTGAGGCAACTACGGCAATTAACCACATGTATAATTTTAAATTCTACGAAGCCGAAAAAGAATTTAACTACCTGAAAGTCAAGTATCCAGATCATCCATTACCTGATTTTTTGATGGGTTTGATGGAATGGTGGAAAATTGTGCCAAATACTGAAAATGCCCTTTACGACGAAAAATGTTTGGCTTACATGGATAAAAGTATTGAAAAAGCCGAGAAGATTTGGGACGATTCTGAAAACCCCGAAGCGGCATTTTTTATGGCGGCGGCTTATGCTTTTAAAGGGCGTTTGCATTCGGAAAGAAAACATTGGTCGAAGGCAACTTTTGCGGCAAAAAATGCCTTGAAATATTTAGATAAATCTCGGTCATTTTCAGATTTCAGTCCAGAATTAATGTTCGGCGATGGCTTGTATAATTACTATTTTTATTATGTAAAAGAAAATTATCCTTTGCTTCGTCCCGTGCTTTGGTTGTTTCCGAAAGGCGATAAACCTAAAGGGATTTCGCAATTAGAGAAGGTCAGTTACAATGCTTTTTACACTCGTACCGAAGCCCGTTATTTCCTTTTGCAAATTTATGGACTTGAAAATATGAATGATAAAGCGCTGAACTTAGCAAAATATACGCACCAAAGTTATCCAGATAATCCATTTTTTGAACGTTTTCATGCTCGCTGTGCCTTTGTGTCGGGACAAGTAAGTGAAGCTAAGTCGTTGTCTAAGAGTATTTTAACGAAAATTGACGAACATTATCCAGGATATGAAGGCGTGAGTGGACGTTATGCCGCTTACATTTTGGCGTATTATGCCTACAATTATGACAAAGACATGAAAAGTGCCAAAGAATACTACTTGAAAACGATTGAATTTGCCAAAAATACAGGCACAACCAGTTCGGGATATTATTGGTCTTCAATGTTGGCTTTGGGGAAAATTGCTTCGCAGGAACAAGATTATGATACGGCGATTGAATATTTTAAACAAGTAATTGACGATACCGACCGCAAAGCTACTCAACGAGATGAAGCAAAGAAATTATTGACGGAGGCGAAGAAGGCAAGGAGAAAAAAGAAGTAGATTTATCAAAAAAGAGCCATATCCAAATCGGATATGGCTCTTTTCATAAGTACTATTTTGAAAATTTATTCATATAACTTCTTCGAGTTCGAGCGATAATTATTCCTCCAATTACCCCAGGAGCAATCCAAACGACTAATCCTGGAATGTATGGCGGATTATTGACCACTAAAAAAGCCGTAACCGTAGCAATATAAGAACCTCCCATCCGTGAAATATGATTCTGAAACCAATAGCGAGTTTGGAGCGGAACATTATTATTAATCAGCTTTCTTCCCATAAAAATCCGTATATCTTCAAAGGCTAAAACCAACATAAAAATACCAAAAATAATGAAAAGAACGGTATAAAAAACGCTCGCTAATCCAAAAGCTACGTAGCCAAAATACAACATTCCGAAAGCGCCAATCACCATTAAAATTGCCCCAAACCAATCAATAAATTCAGGTGTTGGATTGGTTTTTCTACGAATAAGTCGTACACCCGTGAAGGTATTATAAAAACTAAAAACAGCAATTCCCGAAAGAAAAATCAAGTTCAGTTTCATCTGGAAGCGGATTAATGCCGTGACAGCCACCACGAATATTGCCCAATAATAGACTTTTCCCCAAGTAGTATGCACTTTACTTCCTTTCTTGGAAAACATAGGAATAAGCCCCGTTGTCAAGGCGGTAAATCCTGCAAAAATATGGAGATATAAGGCGAATTTTAGGAATATTTGCATGATGATTTTAGTTTTGAGTTCGACAACAATAAAAATAGTGATTTTATGCAGATTTATTGACTCAAAATTAAATTGCGTCCAGTTTTATTTCCATACTTTTCCGATGAATATTGAATATTGCGTAGTGAATCCTTACTTATTGGGCGTGAATTTAAAAAAGATTAGAGGATCTTTACAGTTATTGAAGGTAGAGTCCAACAAAACGATGCGTATAATGATAAATGATATCTGTTTGTGCGTCTTGTAGAATAATAGTATTTATTCTATTGCTTTTTTAAGAATTATTCAGGATGGATAGAATGTTGATTAAAGTTTAGGGTAGGGGATAGTCATATCTTTCGTCCCAGATAATCACAAATTGGAACTCTTATGATAAACCTCTATTTTTGTTGAAATTCACAATCAACAAATTCCATGAAAAAACTACTTTTACTTTCCTGTTTATTCCTCAATTTTACCGTTTTTGCTCAAAAATCAGAAATCGTCACGGCTATAAAATCTGGAAGAATGTTTGATGCCGAGCGAGGGCAATTTGTTGATAATCAAATTATTCTTATTAAGAATAACATTATTTCAGAAGTTGGAACTAACCTGAAAATTCCCACAAATGCTACCGTTATTGACCTTAGTAAACAAACGCTGTTGCCAGGGCTGATTGACTGCCATACCCACATTACATCACAACCCGAAAATTATTTGGAAGATCTATTTCGGAAGTCGCCAATTGATTATGCAGTAGAAGCTCATATTTATGCCAAACGTACTTTAGAGGCTGGTTTTACGACTTGCCGAGATGTTGGTGCGAGTGAATATGTAGATGTTGCCTTACGAAATTCAATCAATGCGGGTAAGATAATTGGTCCAAGATTGTACGTTTCTGGGCCATTTATTGGTGCTACGGGAAGTCACGGAGATTTGACTGGGTTTTCTCCTTATATCCATTTTCAGGCGGTTTCGGGTATTGCTGATGGTGCTGATGCGATTAGAAAACAAGTGCGTACCAATATAAAATACGGGGCTGATTTGATAAAATTTGGCGCAACGGCTGGCGTTTTATCGGAAGAAGAATCCGTTGGCGCACCGCAATATTCGCAAGAAGAAATGAATGTATTGGTGGCTGAAGCTAATCTTTGGGGCAAAAAAGTTGCTGCCCACGCCCACGGAGCGGAAGGTATCAATATGGCCATAAAAGCTGGCGTTTCATCCATCGAACACGGTAGTTTTTTGAACGATGAAGGCATTAAATTAATGAAAGAAAAAGGTACTTATTTGGTGGCCGATATTTATAATGACGATTTCATTTTGGCGGAATATGCGAAATTGGGTTTTCCCGAAAAAACCATCAACAAAGAGAAATTGGTAGGAAAAGTACAAAGAGAAAGTTTTCAGAAAGCAGCAAAAGCGGGCGTAAAAATTGCATACGGCACGGATGCTGGCGTTTATCCACATGGAGATAACGCAAAACAGTTTTTCTACATGGTAAAATTTGGTTTGACTCCCGCCCAAGCCATTCAATCTGCCACGATTAATGCCGCTGATTTGATTGGTGTAAAAGATAAAATCGGTTCAATCACGGTAGGAAAATTTGCTGATTTTGTGGCCGTTGATGGCAATCCCGAACAAGATATTTCGGTGATTTCTACCAAAATGGTCTTTGTAATGAAAGATGGAAAGGTGTATTTGAATAAAGTGAAATAAGAATTTTTATGTGAAATAGCCTTCAAATTGCATCATCCAGCAATTTGAAGGCTATTTTGTGTATTGAAAATATTATAAATTGTAAACTATCATGCAAATAATAACCGTTTATTCCACCCCAAAATGAGGATTATAAATCACTCCAAAAATATTTCCCCAAGGATCTTTTACCATCGCAACTTTTATGCCTCCGCCCACGTCCGTAGGTTTTTCGTGTTCGGTGGCACCCATCGAAATTAGTTTTGTAAAAGTTGAGTCAATATCTTCCACGCCCCAATAAGTATTCACGCCTTCTGATTTGGTTTTTACCGCTCCTTCTTCGGGTTGCAAGCCCAATTCAAAACCTTCCACGTTGAATCCAACGTAAAATGGTTCGTCAAAATAAGGGGGAAATTCAAGTAAATCGGCATACCATTCTTTGGCTTTTTCGATGTCCGAAACCCTGTAAATAGTTGTTCTGAGTCCTAAGATTTTCATTTTAATCGGGATTATTTTTTTGAAATTAAATAATAATTTTACCCACAGCAAGAAATTCCATTTCCCTGAATAGGTGGGCACGCAACCGTCCCGTAGCTGCAATACACGCAACAATCTCCAATTTGGGGTTTCAATAGTTGCTTGCAATTTTCACATTCATAAAAATACTGACAAGCATCCGTTGGCATTAATTCAGTTTTTTTATACCCGCAATTTGGGCAAGTAATGGTAGATTCTAAAACGATATTTTGCATCTGTATAAAGGTTATCTTTGTTAATTCAAATATACGATTTTATGACAAAAGAATAATATCCTAACTCTGTCAACCTTGTATTTTACGTTGTTCTTACGGTTTTTTTTTCGTAAAATTGTTACTACTAAAAAAGATAGGTTTGGATAACGATTGAAAGATTTAAATTAAATCGAAAATCGAAAATCGAAAATCGAAAATCGAAATATGACTTCACGAGAAAAAATTAAATTAGTTTTTGATGAGATGGGTAAGGTTGTTGTTGGTCATGAAAAACTAACAAACCGTCTTTTAATTGGACTTTTCACGGGTGGACACGTGCTGTTGGAAGGCGTTCCTGGATTAGCTAAAACATTAGCAATCAATACATTATCAAAAATACTTGACCTCCATTTCCATCGTATTCAATTCACGCCCGATTTATTACCAGCCGACTTAATCGGAACGATGATTTATAGCCGTAAATTGGATGATTTTGAGGTAAAGAAAGGGCCAATTTTTGCCAACATTATTCTTGCGGATGAGATAAATAGAGCGCCTGCCAAAGTGCAGTCGGCTTTATTGGAAGCCATGCAGGAAAAACAAGTAACGTTGGGAGACGAAAGTTATCCGCTCGATAAACCTTTTTTAGTTTTAGCTACGCAAAATCCCGTGGAACAAGAAGGAACTTTTCCATTGCCTGAAGCCCAAGTGGATAGGTTTATGCTAAAAGTTTTTATGGATTACTTGAATAAGGAGCAAGAATTGGAAGTGATGCGGAAAATGTCGAACATGGAGTTTAGTTATCAGCCCAAAGCCATTTTAACGAAGCAAGATATTTTCAATATTAGAAAGGAAATCAATAACATTACTATTTCCGAAACTTTAGAAAAGTACATTATCGAATTAATTTTTGCGACTCGAAAACCGGGAGATTATGGCTTGCGTGAAGAGGCTCGTTACGTACAATTTGGCGCATCTCCCCGTGCGAGTATCAACATGAATTTAGCCTCAAAAGTGCTTGCCTACCTCGATGGAAGGGATTATGTACTTCCCGAAGACATTAAAGAAATTGCTCCCGATGTACTTAATCACAGAATTATGTTGAATTACGAAGCCGAGGCCGATGGCATTACAACCATGCAAGTCATTGATACCATTCTTAGAAAAGTAGCTATTGGGCGATAAAATTTAGACCACGGATTGTACCGATTTAATAGATTTACACGGATGAAATTTAAAATAAAATCCGTGTAAATCCGCAACATCCGTACAATTCGTGGTCTAATATTTTACTAAAACGCTAACATTTTTACGGCTGTTATGGCTGCTTCGTCGCCTTTATTGCCATGAATTCCTCCCGCACGGTCGAAGGCTTGTTGTTCAGTATTTGGGGTTAATACGCCAAAAATCACTGGTTTATCGTACTTCAAACTCACGTTCGTCAATCCCTGCGCTACGGCATGATTGATGTAGTCATTGTGCTTCGTTTCGCCTTGAATTACGCAACCGATGCAAATGACCGCATCAATATCAGTTTTTTGAGCCATCTTTTGAGCGCCAAAAGTCAATTCGTAACTTCCAGGTACATTGACTCTTACAATATTTTCCTCCGATGCGCCATATTCCAAAAGCGTTTTTTTAGCTCCCTGTGCAAGTGCCTCGGTAACTTCTTCATTCCATTCTGCCACCACGATAGCAAAACGTTTTTGACTAATATCGGGTAGATTATTCGTCGAAAATATACTTAAATTTTTATGTGCTGAAGACATGATTTTTAATTGAAAATTAACGATTGATAATTGATAATGTTAAAAGGAAAAAGGAATAAAGCCGTAGCTCTATTCCTTTCTTATTGTTGAGAATTCAACTGTCCATTATCAATTGTAAATTATATTACTCTGCTCCTTCCAGCACCGCTTTGTATTTCTTAGCACTTACGGCTTCCGAAGACTCTGCGTATTTTTCAACGATTTCTGCATAAACGGCCAAAGCCTCTTTCGGTTCTTTGTTCGCTTCAAGAGCAGCTGCTAATTTCATCATATAGGTAGGCGTAAAGAATTTATTAGCCTTATATTCCGATGCTTTTTTGTAATAATCAACGGCATCCCCGTAAGATTTCTTTTCAGCGTAGGCATCCCCAATGAGTGAGTATGCACGAGCTTGAACCAATAAATCTGAACTACTGAAAGATTTCAATTGCTCAATGGCTGCATCGTATTTACCTTCTTTCAAGTTGGCAACGCCTCCGTAAAAATTGGCTAAGTTTCCAGTATTTCCACCGAAATCACCCGCAATTTTTGCCATTTCTTTTGCCGTTACTTTATTTGAATCAGCTTCAAATTTATAGACTGCACTAAATAACTTCGCTTGACCTTCTTCGTCTTGAGATGAAGTCCATGCTTTGTATCCAAAATAACCCACAATCGCTAATAACAATGCTCCAGCAACGCCATAGATTATCGATTTGTTTTTCTCTACTGTCGTTTGAACTATACTTATTTCATGTTGTAATTCATGTTGTAAGCCTTCAGCACTCTCCAAAAATTCAAGTGATGATTTTTCTACTTTCTTTGCCATTGGTTTGGTTAATCGTTATGGTTAATAGTTAACAATCTTTTGTATGTAATTTAAATATACTGAAAGATAATTAACCTAATGAAATCCGTGATATAAAATCGGACTGCAAAATTATGAAAACTCTTGCAATATTCCATGTTATAAGAGAATCTTTTAAAGGCAAGTTCAAAAAGAATGCCAAATGGAGTTATAAAGTTAAACGGTTAAAGAAGTTGAATGCGTTAAAATACAGAATAATAACTGTTTAACTTCTCTAACTTTTTAACTTTCTAACTATCTACCCCTCAGCCAACTTTCGGGATTTATTTTATCAAAATTTCGCCAAACCTGAAAATTAATTTCTGAAGTTCCATCATTGTCCGTAGCCACCACGCCAATCTTTTGTCCAGCGCTAATTTTTTGCCCTGTCGAAACATTGACGTTTGCCAATTTACTATACACTGTAAAATAATCGCCGTGCTGAACCGCCACAATCATATTTGCCCCAGGAATTGAAACCACCGATTGCACAATACCATCATAAACGACCTTTACATCATTACCAGCACTCGTCTGTATATCGACACCGTTGTTATTGGTTCTAATTCCTTTCAAAACGGGATGATTATGCACCCCAAAATGGTCAGAAATAAATCCTGAACCCACGGGCCACGGCATACGCCCACGTAAGGCAGAAAAGGAGGTGGCCAACTTGCTTTCCTCGGCGGTCATAGCGATGGCTTTATCATTGGAAACTACTGATTTATTCGATTTCGTTTCGTCCGTGCGTTCACGTTCTAAAGAGCGTTTAATTTCTCGTTCCACGATTCTTGCAATCATATTTTCCAACTTCTCAACCGCTTGTTTATTGCTTGCCAATTGGTTTTTAAGTTCTTTTTCCTTCTGATTCAACTGGGTAACCACGTTGGATTGCTTACCTTTTAAGTTCTGTAAACTCTGGGTTTCCGTAATTTTTTCACGTAAAACGGCTTCCTGTTCTTGCTTTTTATGCAATACATTTACTTGCTCCGCTAATAATTCTGTACGTACTTTTTGAATCAAAACGGCCTGTTTTTCACGGGCTTTTGAGTATTGTTGAAGATATTTATATCGCCTAACTAATTGATTAAAATTTGCTGAAGAAAACAGAAAACTTAACTTGTTAAATTTATTACTGGTTTTGGCGGAAGAATAAATCATTTTGGCATATTCTTCTTTCAATTTTTCTAAATTTCCCGATAGTTCAGTGGTTACTCGGGTTAGTTCTTGAGCCTCATTTTCAAGCAATTGTTGGTTTTCGGAGATAATGTCAATCTGTTTGGTTTGCTTGTTGATACGCTCGCCAATGGCATTCAATTTGCCCACGCTGACTTCCTTTTTCTGCTCTGTTTTCTCAATAATTTTATTAATCTCTTGAATCTTTTGGAGGTTTTCACGCTTGGCAGCCTCCAATTTCGCCCGACGACTTGATTTGCGCTTTCGTTGCCCCTGCGTGTCAGTAATGGATAAACACAACAAAACAAGAAGCAGTCCAGAAAGAAATTTCAGGGCTGCTTTGGATGAAATGATATGTTTTTGCGTGTTTATTAGATTGATGATTTACTGAAATTTAAAAGGAAATTCTAAGGGTTGTTCCAATAACTCAACTTTTGTATGCTTTAATTGAATCAAGGTCTGATAGAATTTTTGGTCGTCAGGCGATTGAACATCAAGCGTTAGCACACTCGTATAAGGAAAAAGATATTGATTCAAGGTGGTAAAATCTTCAAAATCTAAAGTCATTTTACGTTTCGTTGGTAATTCGTCTTCAAGCATAACTTTTTTCAATTTCCTGTCAACTTCTCCCACATAATTGTCAATGGTTACTCGTCCTTCTTTTTGTTTTAAAAGGAAAAATCCTTTGTCTTTCGATAATTTATATTTCTTTTTGATGGGTTGACTACCAATTATTGCTGACTGGATAATGTTAAAATTCAAGTCAAAATTATATTCTTGACTCAATTCCGCAAAACTGTATTTGTGATATTCTCTTTTAAGCGTTTTTTGGTTAAGGGCAGAAATGAAGGCGGAATCTGTCGTGATTAAAGCCCTGGCAACTTCTCCCAAAACTCCGTAAGTGATTGATAGCCAAATAATACTGTCTTTCTTCATTCTAATATTTGCCCCAACATTCTCAGTTTTTCCTTCTTTAAGGATTGCAATTTTAGACTTTGCTTTCAAATACTTAAAATCAATTTCATTAATTTTTACTTTATCTTCTTCATTTTCAGCGACTTTCACAGAAATATTTGGCGTAACAGCAATGGCAGAATCGGCAATAACGGGAGGGTTTATAACAGCCAAATTTACAGAATCAGTACTTGGAATGTTAGCAGATTTATTAATTTGCTGGCGTTTACAAGCCGTAAAAAACAAGATTGATGCAAGAAAAAATAAGAAGGATTTATTCATTTTTAAGGTTATTATTTGGCTTTTGGCAATGAAAATCGAACAATACGTATCGAAAATCATTCAATGAGCTTCATTTCAGCGATTTTTTTATCAATTAAATTACTGGTAGTGCCAACGGTTTTGGCTTTTTTCCATTGTTCAAGGGCTTTATCTTTTTCGCCTAATTGATACAACACATCGCCATAATGTTCAACGATGGTTCCGCTTTTACTTTCGTTTACCTCAACGGCTTTTTCCAAGAAAACTCTCGCTTTTTTATAATCTTTTTGTACGTACAAAACCCATGCGTAAGTATCCAGATATGTACCGTTATCAGGATATTTTTGAACTAAAAGCTCCGCCATCTGAGCCGCACGCTCTAATTTTTCTTTTCTTAAAGATAAAAAATAGCTGTAATTATTTAGTACGTGGTCATTATTAGGATTTTCTTTCAAAGAAGCTTCGTAGGCTTCATCCGATTTCTCATGCTTGCTTAAACTATTATAAGTATCGCCCAATAAAGCATAAATATGTTGGGTCAAATCGGAACCTTCGGGCGCTAATCTGCGGGCTTCTTCCAATGACTCTAAGGCTTTAGCATGATTGTGTTTGTAGTAATAGGAGGTACCATTCAAATACCAAAATGCCGCTTGGTTTGGAAAAACTTCAATGGCTTCTTCGCTATGGACAATCGCACTGTCAATTTGTTTCAAACGCAAATCCATGTTGATAATATTTCCCCAAACATCATGCACGGATTTATCTAAACGAGCGGCTTTCACATATTCATCTCTCGCCCCACTTTCATCGCCTTTCTGCAATAGTAAATCGCCATAAATTGCATGAGATTTTGGGTCGTTAGGATTCTGTTTTACCAATGATTTTACTAAATTAAAAGCAGTTTCTCTTGACTTATCATCCTTTACCATGCTCATATAACCCATCAAAATCCGAGCTTTGGTTGTTGCATCCAAACTGTTATCGGCAAAAGCCAATTCCAATTCTCGGTTACATTTTTCCATGTCGCCTTTTTCTTGATACAATTGCGCCAACATTACGTGCGCTTGTGCATTATCAGGATTAGTTTTTAGTATTTTTTCAAGATATGGAATCGCCTTATCACTCTGTTTGTTAGACATTAATAATTCCGCTTGGTCAATGCTATAATCAATTTCTTCGGGGTCGGAAGTTACTAATTTTTCTCCTTCTTTTAAGGCATCATCAATCTTACCCATTTTCATTAAAACCATTTGTTTTTGACGGGTAATTTCTTCACTAACACCCATGATTCGTTCGGCTCGGTCGAATGATTTTAAAGCATCATCGTATTGATTATCAAATATATACACCGCCGCTTGTTCAATGTGGTATTCAGCTTTGGTAGGATTTTGAGAAATAAGATTTTGGTAAACTCGGGCGGCTTGTTCGTACTTGCGTTTACGCACATATAAATCGGCCAAAAGTTCTCCGTAAGATGAGTTTTCTGGGTCTTGTTGAACGGCTTTTTCGGCAAAAAAAATGGCTTTCTCTTCATCTTTTAATTTTTGATAATTATTGGACAAAGCATAGAAAATGCCCCCATTTTCGGGTG
The DNA here is from genome assembly GCA_040403295.1 of Arcicella sp. Lineage (GTDB taxonomy): Bacteria > Bacteroidota > Bacteroidia > Cytophagales > Spirosomataceae > Arcicella. Next base: position 3,474 of record JBBAKY010000093.1, on the reverse strand, counting down.
TAATTTCAAGAGCCTTTTGATAAGAAGGAATAGCCTTTTCGTAATCTTCCATCATGTAATATTTCATCCCTTCGGTAAAATAAAACTCGGCTTCTTGCAATTGTGAAACGGTAGGTTCCCCTTTTTTCTTTGTATTAGCATCTCGCTTCTGAGAAAAGCACAAAAATTTGGTTATCAATAAGATAACTAATATATGAAGAATATTTTTCAATCTAAATGTCATGATTATTTTGCAGATACGCTAAAGACAAAATGCAACTTGAAAATTATGGAGCAATCAACAAAACATAATTTCTTGCAATTTAATAAAAATACCGCTAATTGATTATCTTACCGTGTTTACAGATGAAATTATTAGCGAATTTATTGCCTGTACTTAACGAAAAGGTGCTGAAAATGGTATTATTTTTTATAAAATATGTTGCTTAAGTTTAGATTTGATGACTTTTAGAAAAGTTGTCAAATTTTGATATTAAAAACAAGAGTACATTTGTAACAGTTTTTACTTTTATCCAAAACTTATTATCTCATTCAAAAATCATGCAAGACTTAAATACCTTAATGTTTCAAGCTGCCGAAGCATTCAAAAAATATCGCAAATTTTCTGGAAAACAAAAAGCAACATTTTTAAGAGCAATTGCCGAGGAAATCGAAGCCTTGGGCATGGATTTAATTCATACTACCATGCAAGAAACCAATTTGCCCGAAGGTAGATTAATGGGCGAGCGTGGAAGGACAATTTTCCAATTAAAAATGTTCGCTGACCTCTTGGATGAAGGTTCGTGGGTTGAAGCACGGATAGATTCTGCCAACCTAAGTCGCCAACCAATTCCAAAGGTAGATATACGCAAAATGTTGGTTCCAATGGGTACAGTGGCCGTTTTTGGGGCGAGTAATTTTCCGTTTGCTTACTCAACTGCGGGTGGAGATACCGCCTCGGCATTGGCTTCGGGCTGCCCCGTGGTCGTGAAAGGACATCCCGCTCATGCACGTACATCGGCGATGGTTGCGGGTGCAATTTTGCGAGCGGCAGAGCGTACAGGAATGCCCAAAGGCGTATTTGCTCACTTGGACGGAGGCGAAGGTTTTGAAATTGGAAAGGCATTAGTGATGCACCCCGATACCAAAGCCGTTGGATTTACAGGTTCATTTGGCGGTGGAAAAGCACTTTATGACATGGCAAATCAACGGGCAGAACCAATACCCGTTTTTTCAGAAATGGGAAGTGTAAATCCAGTTATTTTAATGCCTGAAAAGTTAAAACAAGATGCCGAAAATGTAGCTATGATTTATGCAGGTTCAATTACTTTGGGCGTTGGACAATTCTGTACAAATCCAGGATTGATTTTTGGAATTGAGAATGAAGACCTCGAAAGATTTATGGATGTTTTATCGGACGAAATTGAAAAAATAACGCCCGCTACGATGTTGAATGAAGGGATTTATAAGAATTACGAAGATAAAAAAACGATTGCATTATCTCAAGATGGTGTAAATACTGAATCGGTTTCAAAAATCGAAAAAACGGCTCAAACGCAAGGTACGCCCACCATTGCTTCGGTGAGTGCGGATGTTTTCTTGAAAAATCCAAAGCTTCATCAAGAAGTTTTTGGGCCTTATTCGTTAATCGTTAAATGCAAAGACGAAGCTCAATTACTGGAAGCTTTGAGTCATTTGGAAGGACAATTGACGGCAACTTTAATGGCCACCGAAAGCGAATTGCAAGCAAACGAAGAAATTGTGGATACGCTCAGAAATCTTTCGGGGAGACTCAATTTTAACAATGTTCCAACGGGCGTAGAAGTTTGTTTTGCGATGCAACACGGCGGACCTTTTCCAGCGTGTACCGATGCAAGATTTACCTCAGTTGGTCCAGATGCCATTAAAAGATGGGTGCGTCCAGCGAGTTATCAAAGTTTTCCAGATAGCTTGTTGCCCGATGAATTGAAACATGATAATCCTTTAAATATCTGGCGAATGGTGGATAATCAGTTTGTGAAATAGAAAGATATTAAGCAGAATGATTAGATGGATTTACACGGATTTTTATTATATTTTATCCGTGTAAATCCATTCAATCCGTATTATCCGTGGTCTATTTTCATGTTCGGAAATATTAACCTTTATTAAACAATTGAGTTAATACTTTTAAACCTTATTTTTGTGTAAATATTAATAAGAAATGACAGTAAGAGACACATATTTGAATAAATTACGAGAAGAAAAAGTGCTTGTGGATTTATACACTGATAGTTATGGAGAATCATATTATGGATTTATCATCGACTTTAACGAAGAGTATTTAGTGCTAAAAAAGTTCACGGTTGAGAGTCTTTTTGATGGTATTTCTGTGTTGAGAAGAGATGATATTACTCGTATAAATTGGGGAGGAAACGATATTGAAAGTACCTTTAAGTTGATTTATAAAAAAGATTATGAGCTTGAAATCAAACACATTAATTTAGAATCAATGGAAACGATTGTAAAATCTGTTTCAAAAGATTTTAATCATATCACGGTTTATGTTCAAGACATTGACAGTAATATTTGCTTAATTGGTCAGGTGGAAGATTTGGACGATGAAACGTTGATTCTTGATTCCTTCGGTACTCGGGCAACTTTGGACAGAAGACACATTATGATTGCGATGGAAAATATTACCAGAATTGATGCAGGAGGAATTTACGAGAAAAATTTACAGATTTTATTTGATAGAAAAGCACAGTCTTAGTGTAGGGATTAGGAGTTTAGGATTAGTAAATAACGGAAGTCGTTCTTCAAAAGAATTTTGTAAAATTGGAGCAAAATTTAATTCAAAACTCAATATTGATACAATTCATAGCTCAAAGCTCACGGCTCAAAGCTGTTCATTATGCAAAAAAGAAAAATAGCCATTCTTGGCTCAACGGGTTCAATTGGCACGCAGGCATTAGAAGTCATCGAAGCGAATCCAAATAGTTTTGAAGTCGAAATCCTAACTGCTCAAAATAATGCAGATTTATTGATTGAACAGAGTATTAAGTTCAATCCAAATTGCGTAGTTATCACCAACGAAAGCCTCTACAACAAAGTTTCGACCGCCCTCGCACACACAGACGTGAAGGTTTACGCAGGAATGAAAGCCGTTGAAGAAGTCGTGCAGATGGATTCTGTGGACATTGTGTTGACTTCAATGGTTGGTTATGCTGGACTTTTGCCAACCATCAAAGCCATTGAGGCGGGCAAACATATTGCCCTTGCCAACAAAGAAACGTTGGTAGTAGCGGGTGAAATTATCACAAAACTTGCCCAAGAAAAAGGCGTAAATATTTATCCCGTTGATTCTGAACATTCGGCCATTTTTCAGTGCTTAGTCGGCGAATTTCATAATCCTATTGAAAAAATCATTTTGACGGCTTCGGGCGGCCCTTTCCGTGGAAAACAACGGGCTGATTTACTGGAAGTTACCAAAGCCCAAGCCCTCAAACATCCCAA
>JBBAKY010000092.1:0-15013 GCA_040403295.1 Arcicella sp. | reverse complement strand
GATTATTTTAAGAATAAATAGTTTAAAATGAATATAATAAAGACAAGCCATATTAAAAAACCATTTACCCTTCACTTATAAACCAATATAATTTTTACGCTTTCGTGCATTGAGATATTCGGTTTTGTAAAAGCTTTGAATGTGGAAAATCAGTATTAAGTAGCCTTTATATAAAAATCCTATCATGCTACTATACTACGAAATCTGCTAAGAATTTTGGTTACACGCTAACACAAAAATCTAAGGTCAATCTCTGCACTCATTACTCATTTCACTCGAAAATGCAAGAATTAAGCTATCACAATCATCATTTATTGATAATTAAAAATTAGTAATATTCTAAAAACTAACAACTTTTCCGGTATTCTTGGCATATTATCTACGTGATAAAAGAGCGTCTTTCAGCTCAGGTTGTAGTTTATAAATACGCTAATCAAACGATTTTACCAATTTTCACATTTTTTAAATTCAAATCTAACTTTTATGAAAAACAAACATTTACGACAAAGTATGTTTTTGTTACTTGCGTTTTTGAGCTTCAGTACATTTGCTCAAAATAAAAAAGTAATAGGAAAAATTACTGACAAACCCAGTGGGCAAGGAATCCCAGGCGCTTCAGTAATTATTAAAGGAAGTACTACAGGAACAACAACCAATGCCAACGGAGAATTTTCGGTTACTGTAAAAGATGATAACGCCATTTTGCAAATTTCATCAGTAGGGTTTATTTCACTAGAATTGAAAGTAGGAAGTCAGTCTAATATCGCACTTACTTTATTAGAAGATGTAGCCAATTTATCCGAAGTAATTGTAACAGGATACGGTACACAATCTAAACGAGATATTACGGGTGCCGTTGCCACCATCCAAGCAAAAGATTTACAATCGGTTCCAGCCACCACGTTTGCACAAATGATGCAGGGACGTGCTTCTGGATTAAGCGTTGTGAACGATGCCACGCCTGGAGGTGAAGCAACCGTGAGGATTCGTGGATTCGGAACGATTGGTAATAACGACCCTCTCTACGTAATTGACGGTGTGCCAACGGAAAGTCAAGGAAACTTGAATCCAATGGATATTGAGACGATTCAAATTCTGAAAGATGCTTCATCAGCATCAATTTATGGTTCAAGAGCTGCCAATGGGGTAGTTATTATTACCACAAAAAAAGGAAAACCAGGAGAAGTTAAGGTTTCTTTTTCAACGTATCAAGGTTCGCAAACAACCGCCGAGAATGTGCAGGCACTGAATGCAAAAGAGTTAGGTTCATATTTGTATTTGGCGGATAAATATGCGGGTAAAGCACCTTCACATGGTCAATATACTTTTGGAGCAAACGGTGAAGTATCGATTCCTGCCTATGTTTTCCCAAGTGCGGGGAAAGAGGGAACTGCGGCCGTTGACCCTAAGTTATATTCTTTAACGCCAAGTAACATCTATGCGATTACAAAAGCAGCAGATACCAATTGGTGGAATGAATTGACTCGTACAGCACCCATCAGAAATTACCAATTATCGGCCACTGGTGGTTCTGAAAATGGTCGTTTTGCCTTGTCTTTGGGTTATTTCAACCAAGAATCAGTTGTGAAATTTGTGGGATATGAACGTTATACGCTTCGAGCAAATACTGAATTCTCAGCCATGAAAAAACGTCTTCACGTAGGTGAAAACTTCTCGGCATCCTTGGATAATCGTAAAGGCGGTTTTGGTAACAATGATGAACAGAATGCTGTTTCTGGTTCTTACAAGCACCATCCGCTGCTTCCAATCTACGACATTGCCGGAAATTTTGCGGGTAGCCGTGGCGCAAACTTAGGGAATAACTCAAATCCCTACGCAACGCTATCTCGTGAGCAGGATAATTTCACGTATCGCTTGCGTGCTTTTGGTAACGTATATGCTGAATATGACATTCTTCCCGACCTTAAAGTTAAAACAAGTTTTGGCGTGGACATTAATACAAATCGTGGACGTTACATCGGCCGTGCCAATCCAGAATATATTGAAGGTAGCTTTAATAATGGTTCAACTTCAACCAATAGCTATTTCTTTGCTTGGACATGGACAAACACCCTTTCTTATACAAAGACTTTCAATAAAGATCACAAATTTGATGCTTATGTAGGTTTAGAAAGTATTAAAGAAACAGGTGAAGCATTCAGTGCAAGCAGAAATGGTTATGCTTTTGAAACCAATCCAATTATCAGTTATTTAGATTTAGGAGATCCAACGAAGGTTTCAAACGGTGGTAATATTTTCAGAGATTATACTTTATATTCTCAATTTGGGAAACTGAATTATGGTTACAAAGACAAATATTTGTTCCAAGCCATTCTTCGTAATGACCAATCTTCTCGTTTCTTACAAGCCTCTCGTAACGCAGTTTTCCCTGCCTTCAGTTTAGGTTGGAGACTTTCAGAGGAAGGGTTTATTAAAAATGAACTTCCAGTGATTGATGATTTGAAATTACGTTTTGGATACGGACAAACGGGTAATCAAAAAATTGGTGACTATAACGCCTATACAACCTACCGTGCGGATATTTTTCACGCTGGTTATCCAATTGACGGTTCATCAAGTAGCCCAAAAATTGGGTATGATACACAGGCTTACGGTAATCCAAAAGCGAAATGGGAAACCACTACTTCTTCAAACGTTGGGATAGATGCTTCTTTATTTAAAAGTAAACTTGCCGTAGAAATTGATGTGTGGACTCGTAAAACATCGGATATGCTATTCACAATTCCGAATACATTTACGGCGGGTGATGCCAGTGCAGCGGCTTTCAACGTAGGCGCCATGACTAATAAAGGGGTAGATATTGGTTTGAATTATCGTAATTCAACGGCTGGTGGTATTCGTTACAGCGTGGGAGCGAATTATTCAACGTATCGCAATACCGTTGATAAATTAGATGAAAGTCCAACAACAAAATATTTTGGAAATAGCTCTCGTGTTCCCGCCGTTACTTTAACGCAAGCAGGTTTACCAATTTCTTCTTTCTTTGGCTATAAAGTATTAGGTATTTTTCAATCGGACGAAGAAGCAAAAGCCTGGGCTCCTTATGCAGATGGTTACAATAAAGCGGGTAAATTCAAAATGGCGGATATTAACGGGGATGGTAAAATTGATGATGCTGACCGTACCGTTATTGGAAATCCCCACCCTGATTTTGTATATGGTTTAAGTTTGACTTTAGGCTATAAAGCATTTGATTTAACTGTTTTTTGTAATGGAACGCAAGGAAATGATGTATTCAATTATACTCGTTATTTCTCTGATTTCAATACTTTCCAAGGCAATCGCTCGAAACGTGCTTTGTATGATGCTTGGCAACCAACTAATAAAGGCGGTACTGTGCCAATCATGGATGCTAACGATCAAGTAAGTAGCCGCCCTTCCAGTTATTTCATTGAAAAAGGTTCGTATTTCAGAATTAAGAACGTTCAATTGACTTATACAATGCCTTCAAGGATTGCTAATACCATCGGTTTTGCCAATGTTCAAGCATACCTTCAAGTTCAAAATTTAGCAACTTTCACCAAATACACTGGCTTAAATCCAGAAATTCAAACAGGAAATGATAACACATTGAGTTTTGATGGTGGTTATATGCCTGTTTCAAGAACACTTACTGCTGGTTTAAACGTAGGATTCTAATTTTTTCTTACGAACAGTTATTAATACTTAAAACTCATTAAATGAAAATACAGATGAAAAATAAAATATTAAAATATAGTTTAGTAGCGGGATTGTCTTTGGGATTAGCAACGGCTTGTACGGATAATTTCCTTACCCGTGACCCTCAAGGGCAATATAGTCCGACTGCTTTACAAACACCCTCGGGCGTAGAAGGAATTCTATTGGGTGCCTACGGAATGTTGGATGGGCAAGGCTTGGACGGGCAAGCTCCTTGGGAAAATGAAATTCAGAGTTGGGTTTTTGGTGGAATTCCATCCGATGATGCCTACAAAGGAACGGATGCAGGTGACCAACCAGAGGAATCATTTATTGAAAAATATGACTTCCAACCAACCAATGGACATATTAAGAACAAATGGAGAGGTTTATTCAAAGGCGTTGCTCGTGCAAATGATGCTTTAAACAGTTTGAAAGCGGCTCAAGGCGTAAATGCCGACCGTGCTAAACAAATTGAGGCTGAAGCCAAATTTTTACGTGGCGTTTTCCATTTTGAAGCCAGAAAAATGTGGAAAAATATTCCATTTATTGATGATAAAATCTTTGACTTGAATAATACCGAAAGTACTAAAGTGCCAAATGATAAGGAAACTTGGCCACTCATTGAAGCTGATTTTCAAGCAGCAATGGCAGTTTTACCCGATAAGCAAACCGACGTTGGCCGTCCAACGAAATGGGCAGCCATGGCATTTTTGGCGAAAGCGTATATGTTTCAAGGTTGGAATATTTCAACGGGAGTGGCCAATACCGCTAAGTTACAGGCAGCAAAAGCACTCTTAGAGCAAATCGTAAACAGTGGTAAATTTAGATTGACCCCGAAGTTTTACAGCAACTTTGACGTAGCAACTCGTAACAACGAAGAGTCAATTTTTGAGGTTCAATATGCCGTCTCAAGTGCCACAGGCGATGCCGCCGATGCAGGAATGGGATTGGCTCACCCTTACGCTTCACCGTGGGGATGTTGCGGATTTTATCAGGCTTCGCAAAATTTAGTAAACGCTTACAAAACCGATGCGAACGGACTTCCGTTATTGGATACTTTCAATGATGTAGATGTAAAAAATGACCAAGGTGTAAAATTAGAAGATACTTTTGAGCCTTCGACGGTTGCGTTAGACCCACGTCTTGACCATACCGTGGGAAGAAGAGGAATTTTGTATATTGATTTCAAAATCCATAACGTAGATTTTATCCGTGACCAAACGTATGCAGGTCCTTATTCTCCCAAAAAGCACATTGCCTCAAAAGCATTTACTGCCATTAATGGATGGGGAAATTTATCAGCAAATAACTATCGTATCATTCGCTATGGACACATTTTGTTGTGGTTAGCCGAGTGTGAAGTAGAGTTAGGTAATTTGGAAAAAGCCAGAACCTTAGTAAACCAAATCAGAACGAGAGCGGCAAATCCAGAAGGTTTTGTTCAGAAAGCAACCCAAGGGGCAACTCGTGATGATTATAAATTGGTTTTCGATTCAAAAGGTGCACCAGTGCCAGCAGCTAATTATGTCATCAAAAACTATACATCTGCTTGGACGGATGCAGCAACGGCTCGTAAGGCTGTCCGTTTTGAAACCCGCTTAGAATTTGCCATGGAAGGACACCGTTTCTTTGACTTACAACGTTGGGGAATTTCAGCAGACGTATTGAATAAATACACGGCAGTTGAAGGAAACAAAAGAACCTATTTGAAAGGTATTACTTTCACAAAAAGCAAAAATGAATTCTATCCAATTCCACAGGAAGCCATCGACCGTTCATCGGTAAATGGAACACCAACTTTGGTACAAGACCCTGCTTACAAATAAGCAGAAATTGATTATTTACTTTTTAAGGAGGATTTGGCTAATTGCTGAATCCTCCTTTTTTGCAAAATTTTAAGCGTACTACAAGGCATCAAAACGGCTAATACGCTAATACATTTTTAAGTAGTTTTATGTTAGTTTTTCGATACTCGATATTTGGCAAGCAAACATCGACTAAAGTTGACCTACTTAAGTTTAGAAGGTACCAGTTTAAAATGAACTGTTTGATTCCTAAAGTTAAGAGCAAGTTACAGTTCTATCAATTAGGATTTAATCCCTTCTTATCAAGTAAACCTCCAAAAACTAAACTGCATCACTATAAACAAACTGTTATTGTAAATCAATGCTTTGCCGAACATCGAAATACTAATACCGAACTATAAATATTGCTCCTATTTTATCACAAAAAAAGAGATGACAAATGCCATCTCTTTTCTACTAAATTGCAATTAGAATATATTAATATCCAGTATTTTGTTTCAAGATATCAGCTCCCTGTAAGTCAATTTGACCTTGTGGAATTGGCAAATATTCGTTTCTGTTAGCAGTAAATTTAGAACTACCTAAGGCAGTAATTAATTTTTTACCTTCAAAAGTCAAGTAAACGTTGATATCATTTGCAGCAACACCCCAACGAACTAAATCATAGAAACGATGACCTTCGCCAGAAAGTTCTAATTTACGTTCAAAACGAACTGCAGTACGAGCAACTGTTTTGTCTGTCCATGTAGCATCATAAGTACCGATTGTATACTTAGCAGCTGGAGCACCATTTTTAGTAACCCATGAAGCTGGATTTGCAGCTCTTTTTCTTACCAAGTTCACATAAGTACGAGCAGTTTCAAGACTACCAACTTCAATTTCAACTTCAGCAGCCATCAATAAAACATCAGCAAAACGAATTACTGTATGGTTCATAGCAGCATATCCACGAGTCCATGAACTACCATCTGTCAAAGTTCCTTCTTGAGATTTGTAGTAAATGAATTTCTTAGGAGAATATGGACCTGCATAAGATTGGTCACGAATCCAGTCATATCCTGGGTGATCTTGCCAATCAAGATAAGGAAGACCACGACGACCTAATGAATGATCTAAACGTGGATCAACATTCCCAGCATCTGGCGTAAACGCTTGGTTAGACTGTAAACCAAAGTCAGATTTCAGAGCATTTGCATCAGCGTTATAAGAACCATCCAATAAAGGTAAACCGTTAGCATTAGTTCTGAATGAGTTAGCTAATTCAAAACTTGGTTGGAAGAATCCACAACAGTTACCTGGTCCACTTGAACCTGTATTGTATGGGTAGTTCAAATCATCATCTGAGTTTGAGTTGTTAACACTACCAGTGTTAGCAGCCGACTGAATCGCAAAAACTGATTCTTCATGGTTATCATTTTCAGCATTGAATATTTGAGCATATTTTGGAACCAAGTTATATTTTTTACCATTGGTAGTTTTACCATTAGCAATTACTTGATCAAACAAAGTTTTAGCATCCGCATATTTTTTCTCGTACAGATAAGTTTTTGCTAAATACGAAGCCGCAGCCCACTTGTTAGCTCTACCCGCTGCACCTTGTGTTTCAGGTAAATTATCCATTGCATATTTAAAATCTGCTTCAATTTTAGGCCAGATGTCAGTAGCATTTGTTACTTTTTCGACACCAGTACCATAATCAACAGATTCGTCAACGTAAGGTACATTGTTAAACAAACGTTTTAATTCAAAATAGTAATGACCTCTCAAGAAACGAGCTTCCCCTGAAAGACGTGCTTTATCGGCAGCAGTTACATCGGCAGCAGCAGTTGCTAATGAACGAAGTACAGTGTTACATCTCTGAACACCTTCATACTTTACAACCCAAGTACCGCCAACCTCACCGTTAGTTGGTGTTGTATCAAAACGTTGTAATGGGTTGATCGTAGTAAAGTCACCTGAGTTAGTTCCTTTGTTTGCTTCACCACCTAAAATACTTCCCCAAACCCAGTTTGAACTACTTGCTACACGGTTACCTCTACCGTTCAACATACCGTATGCTCCAATTAGTGACCCTTCTAAACCTGCTTTACTTGAAAGCTGAGCACCTGCCAACTGTCCAGTCGGCGGTACTTCAAGGAAACTATCTTTACAGGCAAATACCAATAATGTCATCAGAAATACTGACATTATAGTTGCTTTATGTTTTATAAATTTTCTCATTTTTTTAATTATGTTTTTTTATTAATACATTATTATTTTAATATATTTTATAAATTTTTTGTTCTAAAGTATTGTTTTAATTCCTGCCAATTTTTTTTAATAAAATTAGAAGCCAAGGTTCAATGCTACGTTGAAACTCCTTGTGATAGGCACGTTACCAATATCAATACCAAAGTTTGTATCTGCTGCTCCACCAATACTTGGGTCAAGACCTTTATATCCAGTAATTGTAAAGATATTACTTGTTGAACCACTGATTCTTGCAGTTTTCAAGCCCACTTTCGCTAATGTAGCTTTAGGAATTGTATAACCAATTGAGATATTTTGCATTCTTAAATACGAACCGTTTTCAACATAGAATGAGTTGAATTCTGAGTTTGTACTAAAGTTAGAAGCACCTTCAAAAATTGGTTGGTCTGTATTTGGATTAGTTGGCGTCCAAGAATTTTTAACTCTTGCACTAACCGCAGCACCTGTAAATGAAGGATAGAAATCCGTAAACCACTTACTTACGTTAGCAATCTTATTACCCAATGAAACGGCTAAGAATGTTGAGAAATCAAATGCTTTGTAAGTAACTCTGAATGTCATACCACCTGTAAAAGTTGGTACTGGACTTCCTAAATATGTTCTATCAGAAGCATCAATTTTACCATCACCGTTTGTATCAACGTAACGGAAACGACCAAGTCCAGCTCCTAATTGCGTAGGTGCAGAGGCAACTTCAGCCGTACTATTGAATAAACCTGCTACTTGGTAGCCAAAGAATGAAGACATTGGTCTATCTAACTGATTACGTACTGGCGTTAATCCACGGTAAGTACCTCCCGTTAAATAATCAATCCCTGGAGCAAAACTTGTAATTTTGTTGTCCAAGAACGAACCAGTTGCTGTTACTTCGTAATTCCAATCTTTTGTTATTTTCCCACGATTGATGATTTGAATATCAATACCTTGGTTACTCAACGTACCTACGTTTACGGCAGGAGCAGCAGCAAAGTTACCCAATACTCCAGGAAGAGGCACACTGAATAAAGCATCAGTAGTTTTTCTTGACCATAAATCAACTGCTACATCCCATTTACCTCTCAACAATGAACTTTCAAATCCAACGTTAATGGTTGTATTAGTTTCCCATTTAGCGTTCGGATTACCGATACGGTTTCTGTAAAAACCAGATGCTGCACTTGTGTTACTACCAGTAATATCGTAATATGAGTTATTAACATTAGAAGCATAAAGACTATATTGATTATTTGGATCAACTGGGTTTGAATTACCCATTTGTCCCCATCCACCTTTCACTTTCAAGTCACTAATCCAAGGAAGTTCCTTCATGAAATCTTCTTTAGAAAGTCTCCAAGCACCCGAGAATGCAGGAAATACACCATAACGACTGTTAATACCGAAACGAGAAGAACCATCACGACGAACAACCGCAGTAAGGTAGTACTTATCACTAAAGGCATAATCTAATTGACCAAACATAGAAGAAAAATTCACACCTGGGTTAATATAACTATTAACAACTTTACCTGTTGAAGATACCGTTGTTAAGTTTACATAGTTCAAATCAGTTGAGAATGGGTTGATTCCAGAACCAGAGATTCCTCTACCCGCACCTGTATTCAATGCCTCATAACCAACTAATGCTTTGATTCTATGATTACCAAGTTGTTTCAAATAACTTGCCGTATTTGTAAATGTCCAACCCAAATTATAACCTGTAAATTCATTATATCCATAACTTGCGTTATTCTCAGAATTCTCGTATTGTAAACGTGAATAAGAAAACTGAGACGCCGTTGTGTACTGTCCACCAATACTACTTTTCAAAATCAAATTTGGAATTGGTTCGTATTCAACATATACATTACCAAAACCACCTGCAGTATAACTTCTATCGTTTTTAGAGCCGTCACGAGCAGCTACTGCATTTCTTGGATTATTAAATCCTTTAGCCGCTGTTCCTGCATAACCACCAAACTCATCATAAATAGGAATGATTGGAGGCATTCTAAATGCTGTAAGGATATCACCCTCACCAGCTTGTGTATTCACACCACTTCTGTTTGGATTCAATAAATCGTTGTTATCTTGCGCTAATACTGATTTATAAGTAAACTGCAAATTTTCACCGATTCTTACCTTTTTGCCTAAATCAAACTCTGAGTTAGCTCTAAATGTATAACGAGAGAATTGGTTATAAATCAAAATACCCGCTTGTTCTTGAGAAGATAAACCAAAATAGTATCTGCTGGTTTCAGAACCACCAGAAAATCCTAAATTATGTCTCGAGATAGGAGCCGATCTTGTGATTGCACCGTACCAGTCTGTACCAGCTTTATTAGCTTTTACAACTTGATAAATAGCACCTGCAGTTGGATCAACATTATACTTTAATCTTTCCGCCGCTAAGTCTACCGAACCAGTCACGCCTGAACGTCCACCAACGTTGATATAATCAGGTAATACAGCTGTAGTACCCGAACCATACTGTGGATGGCCAAAATTTGGAGATGTTCCATCAGCAATAGCAGTGTTACGAATTGCGTTCCAAGTCCAATCTGCTTGCTCTTGAGGATTCAACATTGTTTGTCCTTTACCTGGATCAGTGACACCGTACAATCCGTCGTAAGTAACTTCCATTGCTCTTGCTTTTTTCACACCTTTTTTAGTTGTGTAAACAATCACACCGTTTGCAGCACGAGCTCCATAAATAGAAGCGGCAGCAGCATCTTTCAAAATTGTTGTACTTTCAATGTCGCCAGGAGCTAAAAAATCTGTTGAATTAACAGGTACTCCATCAACTACGTACAAAGGGTTATTGTCACCAAATGAACCAAAACCGTGAATACGTACTAAACTTGCAGCACCAGGTTGACCACTTGAAATAACGGTAACCCCAGCAGCACGACCCTGAAGTTGTTGCTCTACGTTACCAGAAGGAACAGCAACTAAATCTCTCGCTTTGATTGTTGAAACAGAACCTGTACTTTCTCTTTTAGAAGAACTCGAATATCCCGTTACAATAACCTCATCAAGCGATGACACATCTTCGTTCAAGGTAACATTTACTGTAGTCTGTGAACCTACACTTACCTCTGTACTTTTAAAACCAATTCCAGAGAAAGACAAAATGTCTTTTCCAGATTTTAAACTAATAGCAAATGCGCCATTTACATCTGTTGTGGTACCAGTTTGTGTTCCTTTTAAAAGAACTGATACACCAGGAATTCCCTGGCCATCGCCTCCCGTAACTTTTCCAGTTACTCGTCTGTCTTGTGCAAATGTTAGGAATGTACTCAGTAAGAATACACTTAACAAAAGCATTCTCTTTAAGGGAGAGTAAAGTTTTGTGTTCATAATAAGAAATTGGGTTTTTGATTGAAAAAATTAAACAATTGGTTGAATTTGATTATAAAGTTACCCCTAATCTCCTTTTATGGCAACATTTTTTATTAAAATTTTTATATTAATTTTTTTAATCATGTTCTATCATGAAACATTAACCTATTTTTTTTAACATATACGTGTGATAGTCAATGCTATACAGTGCTAATTGATAATAAAATCATATTCCGCTTTAAATTTATTTTAGCACATTTATTTGAATAAATCTTATCTTTAATTGTTATCTTTAAAAATTTGGGAATAAAATACCTTTTCAAGAATGTAGTTAAAAAATTATGGCAGAGTTTGATTATAAATCAGCATTAGTAAAAGTTCCCGAACAACCTGGCGTTTATCGGTATTTTGATGAGGAAGGAACAATTATTTACGTTGGAAAAGCAAAAAATTTAAAAAATAGGGTAAGCAGTTATTTTGCTAAATCTAATCAGCACGACCGCAAAACAAAAAGGTTAGTAAGCCAAATTCGTAATTTAGAATTTACCATTGTTCATACCGAATTTGATGCCTTATTGTTGGAAAATACGCTCATTAAAAAGCATCAACCCAAATTCAATATTCTCTTGCGGGATGATAAAATGTACCCGTTTATTTGTATAACCAATGAGGCTTTTCCAAAAATCATTACCATCCGTAGGGTTGATAAAAAATTGGGGACTTTCTTTGGCCCTTTTGCCAATCAAAAGGCATTATATTCCATTCTGGATATGTTCAAACAGATATACAAATTCAGAACTTGTAATTTGAATTTATCTGAAAAAAATATCAAAGAACGAAAGTTTAAAGTATGCTTGGAATATCACATCGGGAACTGCAAAGGCCCTTGCGAGGGGCTCCAACCTGAATCTGACTATTTGGAAGAAATTGAAATGGCGAAAAACACGCTGAAAGGCAACATGGGGATTTCTCGCCAGTATTTTGAAGAAAAAATGCTGAAAGCCGCCGCTAAACTCAATTTTGAAGAAGCCCAAGAATTCAAGGAAAAGTTAGCGTATTTGGTAAATTTTCAAAGTAAATCAACCGTTGTTAATCCAAACATTAAGGACGTTGATGTTTTCTCGATTGTGTCGGACGAAGAATCTTTCTATTTCAACTTTATGAAGATTTTAAATGGTTTTATCACGCAATCACAATCATTGGAAGTAAAAAAGAAATTGGACGAAACTGAAGATGATGTACTAACCATGATGGTTTGGGAGATGCGGGATAAATACGAAAGCGAAGCCAAAGAAGTCATTACCAACATCCCCTTATCAATCGAATTAAAAGGGGTTGAAAATGTACTTCCTCAAATTGGCGACAAACGAAAACTCTTGGATATGTCCTTGAAAAACGTATTGTATTTCCGTAAAGAAAAAGCCGACCGAAAAGCATCCGAAGAAAGTGCAGGAGATTCAAAAATGCGAATTCTTTTGACGCTAAAGAATGATTTACGGATAAAAACGATTCCGAGACACATCGAATGCTTTGATAATTCTAATATTCAAGGCACAAATCCTGTGTCGGCAATGGTTTGTTTCAAGAACGGAATGCCCTCCAAAAAGGATTACAGGCATTTTACGCCCAAAACGGTGGTGGGTCCTGACGATTTTGCAACCATGAACGAAGTTATCACCCGTAGGTACAAACGTCTTTTGGAAGAAGAAGCCGACCTACCCGATTTAATCATCGTAGACGGTGGCAAAGGACAATTGAGTGCCGCTTGCGATGCCTTGAAAAGTTTGGGTCTATACGGAAAACTGCCCATCATTGGCATTGCCAAACGCTTGGAAGAAATTTACTTTCCCGAAGATAGTGTTCCCTTATACATCGATAAAAAGTCAGAATCGTTAAAACTAATTCAAAGATTACGGGATGAAGCTCACCGTTTTGGCATCACTAAACATCGTGATAAACGTTCTAAAAATTTCATCATTAGCCAATTAGAAAGCATCGAAGGTATTGGAAAAACAACGGCGGAGAAACTCTTAAAACATTTCGGAACGGTTAGTAACATTTATAAAGCTACGCCCGAAGAATTAGAAAACCTCATGGGTAAGGCAAGGGCGACAAAAATCAGGGAACAACTAACAATTGTGGGAGGACAGTAATTTTTGGAGGTTTGGTGGATATTTTGGAGTATAATATTTTGAGTTATAGCTTTGCATTTTGTAAAACATTCTTATTGTACAAAATATTATTATAAATATTTCGATATTTAATAGTAAATTTCCTGTCTGAATTTAACCATGAAAATAGGATAACAAACATTGTTTTGTTGCTAATAATAATTTGATTATGAATCTATCTGAACAACGTCCTGAGAATCAAATTGATAACATTATTTGGGAGAGATTTCTCAAAGGCAATAAAATGGCTTTTGAGGAATTGATGAAAACTCATTTTACCGCCTTATTCCATTACGGCACAAAGTTTTCGAAGGATAAAGAATTCATTAAAGATTGTATCCAAGATTTATTTCTGCAATTGTGGGAAAGCCGTCAAAACTTGTCTGATAATGTTATGGTCAAGCCTTACTTGATGGCATCTCTCAGAAGACGCATTCATCGGGCAACGCTTCCTATTCATTTTTCGGAGGTCTTGCTGGAGTCCAAAGATGTTTTTGATATTGAGTTTTCTATCGAAGAAAAATTCATTCAAAATGAGTCAACGGTGATGCTTACTCAAAAAATAAAGCAAGCCCTCGAAATGCTACCCAAAAGACAGAAAGAGGTTATTTACCTAAAATTTTTCCAAGAATTAGAGCGAGAACAAATCGCTAAAATCATGGATATTGCCCCTCAAACAGTTTCCAATCTTCTTCAAATGGCCGTTAAACAACTCAAAAAGCGTTGGGTAACTGAACTTATTTCCTCCTTATCTTTTTTGCTAACCTTCTAAGTAATTATTTTCATTTAAACGGTTTTACATTTTACTTTAAATTAAGTGATTGATTATCAACTAATTAGATTTTCAATAACTAACCCCTAAATCCTATACCCTATTAATATTTAACAATTAGTAGATTTTATTTAATTTTTTTTAGAAATATTTTAATTTTTTATGGTATCCAGCAACCATAAGTGTCTATCGCAGTATAGACGAGTATAAGCATAAGCATGAAAAAATACGATGAATTTGATATTGAAGATTTTGTTTGGGATTCAGGTTTCCGTCAATGGGTTTTAGCTCCCAATAGAGAAATCAACGCTTTTTGGCAGCAATGGATTGAACAAAATTCGGATAAATTGGTGATTATTGAGCAAGCCAAAACGATTGTCAATACCCTAAAAATTAATAGTCCAACTATTAGCGAGGAAGAAATTGATGAGCGAATCAACCAAACAATTTCAAAAATTAATGACACTGAAGAATGCGAGCCTGAACAAGTAAGTATTTTTTATTATCAACAGAAACAGTGGCTCAGGATTGCTGCATCTATCTTTTTGTTGATGGGAATATTTTTTTGGTACACGCAGTTTTCGCCAGAAAAGGGCGTGTATGAAAAATCAGTGGCTGAGAACCCTAATGAATTGGTTGAAGTAAGAAATGAAAACGAAAAGACCTTACCAATTCAACTAATTGATGGTAGCTTGGTTCTGCTTAAAAAAGGAAGTAGAATCAGTTATTCCAAAAACTTTCTGGGTAATACTCGTGAAATATTTTTATCGGGAGAGGCCTTTTTTGAAGTAACCAAAAATCCTGAAAAACCATTTCTTGTTTATGCGAATGGTCTGGTTACGAAGGTTTTGGGAACGAGTTTTAACATCAAGGCTTACGACAAAGATAAGGAAGTGACGGTGGAAGTAAAATCTGGAAAAGTTTCGGTATTTGCCCAATCTGATGCCAACAGTAAAGAAAAAGCAACAAATCGAGAATTGGGTGGCGTTGTATTAACCCCTAATCAAAAAATAGTT
>JBBAKY010000091.1:0-15030 GCA_040403295.1 Arcicella sp. | reverse complement strand
AATTAGTCAGTCAAATAAAAATGGCAGCTTGACAAACTTGTCCTACACCCCTTTTGACAGAGGTTTGTTAATTTTATAGAACAATCAATCAATATAAATATGGTAATTATCATTGGAGCGGGTATTGCAGGTCTGACTTGTGCAAAATATTTAAAAGACCGAGGAATTCAATCTCTAATTTTAGAGGCATCCGATGGAGTAGGAGGGCGTGTGAGAACCGATGTCCACGAGGGTTTTTTATTAGATAGAGGTTTTCAAATTTTATTGACTGCCTATCCCGAAGCGCAACGATTATTAGATTATGACTCGCTTGATTTACAGGCTTTTAAATCAGGAGCTGTGATTCGAGATATGAAACATAATGATTTTTCAATCATGGCAAATCCTTTTAAAGAACCTGCCAAAATATGGTCTTCACTAACCTCAAATGTGGGAACATTGACTGATAAAATACGGGTACTGCGATTGATTTTGGACACAAATAATGTACAGGAAGAAGTATTTGAAAATGATGGAATATCAACCATTGATTATTTGCGAAATTATGGGTTCTCCGATAGCATGATTCAGCAGTTTTTTAGACCCTTTTTTGGTGGTGTTTTCTTAGAAAACGAACTCTCAACTTCGGCTAATTTTTTCAAATATATCTTTGGTAAATTCTACGAAGGCGATGCCGTTATTCCTGCCAAAGGGATTGAGCAAATTGCGAAACAAATCCAAAAAATGCTGTACATTGGAACGGTAAAGTTGAATACAAAAGTGGTTAAAATTGAAGGAAATAGGGTTTATTTAGAAAATGGAGATAGGTTATACGGAGAGAAAATAGTGTTAGCAACGGATGGTTTTCAAGCCGATAAATTATTAGGAATGAGCTCGGAAAGAAAATTTAATTCTACTACTTGTACCTATTTTTCAGCCGACCGCTCGCCATTAAAAGAAAAAATGTTGGTACTGAATCCTAACCGTGCTTCAATGGTGCATAATCTGTGCGTTCCGAGTGATATTGCTCCGTATTATGCGCCCATTGGAAAGTCGTTAATTTCAGTTTCAACCCAAGGTTTTGACCTGTATGATGAAAATGAATTAGCTAAAAAAATAAAGCAAGAATTGACCAATTGGTACGGCAATGAAGTGCAAACATGGCAACACTTAAAAACCTATCACATTCCTCAAGCATTACCAAATTTCGATAAGTCCCATTCTGATAATCATTTGAAAATCAGTGATATACTCTATCAATGTGGAGATACTGCTGCCTATCCATCGTTGAATGCGGCAATGGCAACGGGACGAAAAGTGGCGGAGATGTTGTAGGAAATTTTAAAATAAATTTGCCACCAAGACGCTAAGACTATAAGAATTATGAAAATGACTTCTTAAAGTCTTAGAGCTTTAGCATCTTGGTGGCTATTTCCACTTAAAAATATCGACCAATCAAAGGGTTTTCAACAATTAACGTCTTCATTTTCAAGGGATTAATTGCTCCCTGTTTTTGATAAACAATTTTTCCATTAGGTTCAACTAAAAGCGTATAAGGCAAAGCTCCTTGCCATTTTGGGTCGATTAATTCGATGAGTTTATAAATATCATCCGAGTTATAAATATAGTTTTTGCTCGAGGCTTGCAATCTTTTTAATGTCGCTAAAGCTTTATCTTTTTTATCGGGTTTGTCGGCACTAATCGTTACAAATTCAAAATCACGGTGGCGATACATGCGATTAATATTCAAAAAATCAGGAATTTCTGCTACGCAAGGCCCGCACCAAGTTGCCCAAACGTTAATTAAACGAAGTTTTTTGGTATCATTCTTTAAAAGTTGTTTTAACCCAGCATCGTCAATGCTTTCAAGGCTAACTTCTTCTGTTGCCCAACTTTGCTTTTCTTTATTTGTCAATTCTTCCTTTTCCGCCCATTTCACTGAACAGCCAAAGACTTTCGTTTTCTCAACGGCCACTTTTTGACCAGCCAAAAGATTATCAAGGGCATTGCGAGTATCAAAATTTTTGGGAGTTCCCGTTGGTTTTTCTACATCATCAACCCGTCCAGAATAGCGTAAAATTCTTTTTTCGTCAAAAATAAATACGTGTGGAGTGGCAATGGGGCCATATTTTTTGGAAGTAATTTCAGTTTCTCCATCGTATAAATAAGGGAAATTAAATCCAGCAATTTTAGCCCTATTTTGCATGTCTGGGTATGAATCTCCCAAGTCGGTATAGCCCATTTCGTCTAATCTTACCGATTTTGCATCGTTGGGCGAAATCGCTACCACTTGTACACCTTTAGCTTTGTAATCAACGGTGATTTTTTTTAATCTGGCTTCATAAGCTTGGGCAGTCGGGCAATGATTGCAGGTAAAAACAATCATTAAAATTTTAGATTTGGCGAAGGATTTTAAGGAATACATTTTACCATCAACGCCTTTTAAATTAAAATCTGGAGCGGCAGAACCTATCGCAAGCGTTGGATGGTCGTCGGATTTAAACGAAAATAAAGCAATGATAATCAGGATGTTAAGCATTTTTTTCATGGATATCGATATTTAGTTTTTGGTATATTTACTGAGCCTGATTAAAATTAGTAAATTTACTGCATAACAATAACCTGTGCTATGCAAAACCTTTCTGTTACCCTGATTCAAACGGATTTATTTTGGGAAAATCCAACGGCAAATTTAGCAAATTTAGAAGAAAAAATGGCTCAAATTTCTTTGCCGACCGACCTCATTATTCTACCTGAAATGTTCAATACTGGTTTTACGATGAATGTAAAAGCAGTGGCTGAACCGATGAATTTTACAACGTTCAAATGGATGAAGCAGCAAGCAAAACGTACGCAGGCAGTTATTACGGGAAGTTTTATTGTGAAAGAAGGAGAGCAGTTTTACAACCGTTTAATCTGGATGCGCCCCGATGGAAGTTTTGAAACTTATGACAAACGTCATTTATTCAGAATGGGAGGCGAGCATCATAATTTTGCAGGAGGTTCAGTAAGATTAATCGTTGAGTTGAAAGGCTGGCGAATTTGTCCATTGATTTGCTACGATTTAAGATTTCCAGTTTGGTCAAGAAACTTTCAGGAGGGAGGGAGCAAGAAGAAAGGAGAAAATATAATTAACCAAACCTCATCCCTAAATTACGATTTAGTAATCTACGTTGCTAACTGGCCCGCCGTGCGTTCGCAGGTTTGGGATGTACTTTTGCAAGCCCGTGCCATCGAAAATCAGAGTTTTTGTATCGGTGTCAATCGGGTTGGAAGTGATGGAATGGGCTTGAATTATACTGGAAATTCTGCTGTGATTGATTTCAAAGGAAATGCTCTTTTTTATCAAAAAAATTCAGAAGTAATTGATAGCCAAGTTCTTAATAAAAAAGAATTAGACGATTTTAGAGCAAAATTCCCAGCATATTTGGATGCAGATGATTTTGAGATTATGCTGTAGGTGAATTCCTAAACTGCTACAGGCGCTTTAATGCCTGGATATGGCTCATAATTTAGCAATTCAAAATCTTCAAATTTAAAGCTAAAAATGTCCTTCACGTCAGGATTAATTTTCATGGTTGGAAGAGCTTTTGGTTCACGGGCCAATTGGGTCTGCACTTGCTCATAATGATTTGAATATATATGCGTATCGCCACCCGTCCAGATAAAATCGCCTAATTGTAAATCACACACTTGGGCAATCATCATGGTTAAAAGTGCGTAAGAAGCAATGTTGAAAGGCACGCCCAAAAATACATCGGCCGATCGTTGGTATAGCTGACATGATAATTTATTATTCGCCACATAAAATTGAAAAAGGGCATGACAAGGCATCAGAGCCATTTCTGACAACTCGCCAACGTTCCAAGCACTTACCAGTATCCTTCGTGAATCAGGGCTTTTTTTGAGCGTTTCAATTACTTCTTTCAATTGGTCAATCACTTTTCC
Organism: Arcicella sp.; assembly: GCA_040403295.1. Classification (GTDB taxonomy): domain Bacteria; phylum Bacteroidota; class Bacteroidia; order Cytophagales; family Spirosomataceae; genus Arcicella. Next base: position 11,103 of record JBBAKY010000091.1, on the reverse strand, counting down.
ATCGTGCGTTCCCCAACTTCTCCATTGTTTTCCGTAAACAGGACCTAAATCGCCATTTTCATCCGCCCATTCATCCCAAATTTTTACACCATGATCGGTCAAATATTTAATATTTGTATCCCCATTAATAAACCACAACAACTCATGAATGATAGATTTCAAATGTACTTTTTTGGTAGTAACCATCGGAAAACCATCGTTGAGATTAAATCGCATTTGGTAGCCAAAAACAGAGGTCGTCCCTGTGCCAGTACGGTCGGTTTTTTGAGTTCCTGCTTCGAGAATGTGTTTGAGGAGCGTTTGGTATTGTTGCATTTTGTTGATTTTGTAGCGCAGACAGCCTTGTCCGTTACATTCATCAAAATTACAATCAAAAAAAGAATCCTGCAAGATTTAGTCTAACAGGATTCTCATTTGTAGTGTGGTCAAACGTTGTTTTACTCATTGTTCAAAATCTCAAAAGTATGCGTAATCTCTGCCGAGCCAGAAAATTGAGCCGTTGCGGAACAGTATTTTTCCATTGACATCACAATCGCTTTTTGAGCTTTATCTTCTTGAATATTTCCCTTAAATTTGAAATGAATGTTAATTTTATGGAATGGAGTCATTTCTGTACCTTCTATTTTTACTCTTTCTCCCGATACTGAAATTTTTAAATCTTCGACTACTTGGCGTTGCTTTTTCATAATCAAAAGTACATCAATGGCCATACAGCCACCTAAGCCCATCAATAATAATTCCATTGGGCGAGAACCCGCATTGTGCCCACCAATGTTCTCGGCAGCATCTATTTGTACGGGAACGCCCGACATCCCTTGTGCCTCAAAGTGAAAGGCATCATCAACTCTAACTAATTCTACTTGCATTTTTATGTTGTATTTATTCTAATTTTTAACAAAATATCAGGGTGAATTCGTTTCATTCCCAAAAAAAAAGCACTTCATGATTAAACGAAGTGCTTCTTTATTTTTTCTAATCGCTCAAAGTTACTTATGCTCTTTCCGAAATAGTTACATAAGAACGTTCTGTGGCTCCCACATAAACTTGACGTGGACGACCGATTGGCTCTTTATTCGCTTTCATTTCTTTCCACTGAGCAATCCAACCTGGCAAACGACCAATGGCGAACATTACCGTGAACATATCCGTTGGAATTCCTAAAGCACGGTAAATAATTCCCGAGTAGAAATCTACGTTTGGATATAATTTACGAGCTACGAAATATTCATCACTCAGAGCAGCAGCTTCTAATTCTGCCGCAATTTTCAAAATTGGGTCGTTAATTCCCAAAGCTGCCAAAACATCGTCGGCTGCTTTTTTGATAATTCTTGCTCTTGGATCGAAATTCTTATAAACTCTATGACCAAAGCCCATCAATCTGAAACCAGATGTTTTGTCTTTTGCCATAGCGATGTATTTTGAAGTATCGCCACCGTCAGCTTTGATTTCTTCCAACATTTCAATTACTTCCTGATTTGCACCACCATGAAGCGGTCCAGAAAGGGCATTGATTCCTGCTGAAATAGAAGCATAAAGACTTGCTTGCGAAGAACCCACCAAACGAACCGTTGAAGTTGAACAGTTTTGTTCGTGGTCAGCGTGAAGGATTAATAATTTATTCAATGCCGACGAAATTACTGGATTAACTTTGTAGGGTTCTACCGGCAAGGCAAACATCATATTCAAGAAGTTTGTACAGTAGTCCAACGAATTATTGGGGTAATTTACGGGATGCCCTTGGGATTTTTTGTAAGACCAAGTTGCCATTGAAGGCATTTTTGCCATTAAACGAATAATATTTAATTCGTCAGATCCAGATTTTTCACCAGTATAAAAAGCGGACATCGCACAAACCATTGCCGATAAAACACCCATTGGGTGGGCATTGACTGGGAATCCTTCAAAAATTTTACGCATATCCTCATTGACGATCGTATGCATTTTGATTTCGTATTCAAAATCTGTGTACTGCTGAGAGGTTGGTAATTCACCATAAATTAGTAAATAAGCAACTTCTAAGAATGACGATTTTTCGGCCAATTCTTCAATTGAATATCCTCGATAGCGAAGAATTCCTAATTCACCGTCCAAAAACGTGATAGCACTTTTGGTTGCACCAGTGTTTTTATAACCTGAGTCAATGGTGATATGACCCGTTTCGTCACGAAGTTTAGCAATATCAATTGCTTTTTCATTTTCACTTCCTGTAATTACTGGAAATTGATACTTTTTGTCACCTAACGATAATTCTGCAAATTCTGACATAACCTATGTATTATTGGGCTTTATCTTGAAAAGATATGGTATTATTTTGTTGATACGAAGATAAAATAAAAATCGGTTTTTGTATTGCGCAATAATTTTTTCTTAGGAAAATTAATTTAGATATCAGAATTGTGCTATATTTTAAGAACCAAAAATCATTTATTTAAATCTTGACGCAAGATAAACATGAAACTTTAAAGGATTGTTACCTTTGTCAATAAATGTAGATGATTTATTGATTAGAAATTAATTAGAATATAAAATGCTCAAAAACTACAGAAATACTGCCACTGAACGCTTCTTGAAATACGTTCAGATTGATACCCAATCAGACCCCTATTCTGATTCGCAACCTTCTACTAAAAAACAAATAAATTTGAGTAGAATTTTGGTTGAAGAACTCCTTTATATGGGTATTGAAGATGCTCATTTAGATGAATTTGGCTACGTTTACGCCACAATACCGAGTAATTCAGCGAAAGATATTCCAACTATTTGTTTCTGTTCGCACGTGGATACTTCGCCCGATTGTACGGGTGCGAATGTGAAGCCAATTATTCACGAAAATTATCAAGGTCAAGATTTGATTTTACCCGATGATAATGCTCAAATTATCAAATTTTCAGCGCACGAAGATTTAGCATCTCAAATTGATAATGACATTATCACTGCCAGTGGAATAACACTTTTGGGGGCTGATAATAAAGCGGGCGTTGCTGAGATTATGGATGCAGCCTATTATTTAATCAATAATCCAGAAACTAAACACGGTAAAATCAGGATTCTCTTTACACCCGATGAAGAAATAGGGAGAGGAACAGCGGCGGTTGATTTGAAGAAATTAGGGGCTGATTTTGGCTATACGATTGATGGTGAAACTTTAGGGTCTTTGGAAGATGAAACTTTCTCGGCGGATGGGGTAAAAATCTCTATCACAGGCGTAAGTCAGCATCCAGGATTTGCGAAAGGGCGTATGGAAAGCGCTTTGAAAATTGCTGCTGAAATTGTGGCAAAACTTCCTAAAAACTCTCTTTCTCCCGAATCAACCGATGGCATGGAAGGGTTTATTCATCCTACCAATATTACGGGTATGGTTGAAATGGCCACGGTAGAATTTATTATCAGAGATTTTACCGTTGAAAAACTTCACGCCCATGAGTTGGTTTTGAGTGAAATTATGAACAATGTTTTGCGAAATTATCCTAACTCGAAAGCCACTTTTGAAGTCCATGAGCAATACCGAAATATGAAGGAAGTTCTGGATAAATTTCCCCACGTTACTGAGTTTGCATTGGAAGCCATCAGAAGAAGTGGTATTGAGCCAAACCGCCGAAGTATCAGAGGAGGAACGGACGGCTCGAGGTTATCATTTATGGGTTTGCCTTGTCCAAATATCTTTGCGGGAGAACACGCTTTTCACGGCAAACACGAGTGGGTATCGGTGCAGGACATGGAGAAAGCTGTGGAGACGATTGTAAATTTATGTGCAGTTTGGGAGGAAAGGAGTGTGTAAAACGATTTTTCAAAATCGTTAAAAGGCTGGCTCAAAATAATTGTCACTTTAAATCAACCACAAAATCAATAAGAAAATATAAACCATTTTCATTTTCTTGATGTTTTTGTTTTAATGAGACTTAAATTTGTGGAACGCATATTAATGCAGGATAAAAAGGAATAGTATTGGCAAATATGGTTAACACCTTATCCCATACTCTCCAATCCCTAATTACCTAAATAATGATAGAATTACCAGTAATAACGCCAACTGCGACCAGACATAATAAAAAGCCCGATTGGCTTCGGGTGAAATTGCCCATCGGACACGAGTACGCCCGTGTGAGGAATATCGTTCAAGAAAATAAATTGCATACCATCTGTCAATCAGGCAATTGCCCAAATATGGGGGAATGTTGGGGTGCAGGAACGGCAACCTTTATGATTTTGGGAAATATTTGTACCCGCTCATGTTCATTCTGTGCAGTAGCAACGGGTCGCCCGAATGAATATGACGAAGATGAACCTCGCCGTGTGGCGGAGGCAATCAAATTGATGGGTGTGAAACACGCTGTTTTAACTTCCGTAAATCGGGATGAATTGAAAGATAAAGGTGCCGAAATTTGGTATCAAACGGTTGTTCAAGTGAAAGAATTATCACCTGCCACAACTATTGAGACACTTATTCCTGATACAAAAGGGAATTGGGATGCGCTAATTAGAATGATTGAAGGGGGGCAAGAAGTAGTTTCGCACAATATGGAAACGGTTGAACGTTTATACCGAAATGTGCGTCCACAAGCTCGATATGCCCGTAGTTTAGAACAAATAAAACGTACCAAAGAATACGGAAAACGTACGAAATCGGGTATTATGCTTGGTTTGGGCGAAACGCAAGATGAAGTTTTCAAGGCAATAGACGATTTAATCGAAAATGGGTTGGATGTGTTGACGTTGGGACAATACCTGCAACCAACCAAAATGCACCACGAAGTTATCGAGTGGATTCACCCTGATACTTTTGCAATGTACAAAGAAGAAGGCTTGAAACGTGGTTTGAATTACGTAGAATCTGGCGCTTTGGTGAGAAGTAGTTATCATGCGGAGAAGCATATATAGAAATAGATAGTTAAAGTTGAGCGCTCAAAAATTTTGAAATTTTCGAGAAGTTTTGCTATAAAAATTTAGTAGTTTAGAAATCCCGTAAAATTTAAAACTTACGGGATTTTTATTTGTTATCACTTGTAATTAAGCTGTATATGTCCCTCAAAAACACTCAAAATCCTTCAAACACCTACAATTATATTATCGCTGGCGGAGGCATGGCGGGACTTTCACTGGCTTTTTATCTCAATCAAAGTACTTTACGAGACAAATCTATCCTCATTATCGACCGTGATGAGAAGAATACGAACGATCATACTTGGTGTTTTTGGGAAAAAGGAATATCGCCTTTTGAAGAAATTATTTTTAAACAATGGAAAGGCGTTTGGTTTCACGGAACGGACAACTTTTCACAATTTCTTGATTTGCAGGAATATAATTACAAGATGATTCGTGCCATTGATTTTTATGAATATATTTTTGGTATCCTAAAAGAGAACACGAACATTACATTTTTACAAGCGGACATTTTAGAATTGAACGAAACAGTGAAAACAGACCACGGCGATTTTTTTGCTTCTGAATTTGTATTTGATAGTTGTTATCGTTCAAATTATGATAATCCTAAATATCATAATATGTTGCAGCATTTTAAAGGTTGGGTAATTGAAACGCAAAAACCGGTTTTTAATGTTAATGAACCAATCCTTTTTGATTTTAGAACTGAGCAGAAAAACGAACTTCGCTTTGTGTATGTGTTGCCTTATTCCGAAACGAAGGCATTGATTGAATTTACTATTTTTTCGGACAATTTAATCACGGATGCCGAGTACGAATTTTATTTGAAAAAATACATCGAAGAAACGTTAAAAGTGGGCGAGTATAAAATTAAAACCAATGAATATCAAATTTCTGAAACGGAGTTTGGCATTATTCCGATGTCAGACGAAATCCATGAAGTTCTGCCGATGCCCAAAGTCATCCGCATTGGTACTTCGGGCGGTTACGTGAAGGCTTCAACGGGCTATACTTTTCAACGAAGTCAGCGATTTTTACAGAATTTAGTAAAATCGTTAGCGACCAATGCCAAAGTATCAAACGGTATGAAATTCAACCCTTGGAAAGGCTTTTTGGACACCGTTTTATTGAACGTAATGTTGAAAAATAGAACGCCCCAAGATCGAATTTTCACGGGTTTTTTCAAAAATAATAATCCCTCGAAAGTCTTGAAATTTTTGGATGAGGATACTTCTTTCTTTGAAGATATTTTGTTTATCAATACCGTTCCCAAACCGCCCTTCATCAAAGCTGCTTGGGATGTTTTGAGGAAAAAGATATTTTGACATCGTACTTTTTGTTTAAATATTACACTGAATATTGTAGGTCATATAGATACTAAGAATAGCGTTAATTTTAAAATAAGTGTATTTATTTAGGCATAATATCTATTTTTTGGAATAAAATAGATAATTTATCCATAAAATCCCCTTTCCACAACCCAAATTGTCATTTCAAAATATTCCTTTTAAATTTGTGAATTATTAGATTTTTCATATTTCATAAATTAAATATAATGGCATATCTTTTCACCTCTGAGTCGGTTTCGGAAGGACACCCAGACAAAGTTGCAGATCAAATTTCAGACGCATTGATTGATAACTTCATGGCGTTTGACCCCTCTTCAAAAGTAGCTTGCGAAACCCTTGTAACCACGGGCTTAGTAGTTTTGGCGGGTGAAGTAAAAACTCAAACTTATCTTGACGTACAGGCAATTGCCCGTGAAGTTATCCGTAAAATCGGTTATACGAAGTCAGAGTATATGTTTGAAGCTAATTCATGCGGTATTATCTCAGCAATTCATGACCAATCGGATGATATTAACCAAGGTGTTGATAGAGTGACTGCCGATGATTTTGAATCAAAAGCAAATGCACAAGGAGCAGGCGACCAAGGAATGATGTTTGGTTACGCAACTCGTGAAACCGATAATTATATGCCTTTGGCTTTGGATTTAGCTCATGCGATTTTGAAAGAAATGTCAGAAATTCGTAACAACGAACCTGAATTAATAGGATACCTTCGCCCAGATGCAAAATCACAAGTAACCATTGAATACTCTGATGATAACGTTCCTCAAAGAATTGATACCATCGTTGTTTCAACGCAACACGATGATTTTGATGCAGATGAAGCAATGTTAGCGAAAATCAAAGCGGACATTATCAATATCGTGATTCCAAGAGTAAAAGCAAAATTGAAACCTGAGTTACAACCTCTTTTCACGGATGCAATTACTTACCATATTAACCCAACTGGAAAATTTGTAATTGGTGGACCACACGGAGATACAGGTTTGACAGGTCGTAAAATTATCGTGGATACTTACGGTGGAAAAGGCGCTCATGGTGGTGGTGCATTCTCTGGGAAAGACCCATCAAAAGTGGATAGAAGTGCGGCTTATGCAACTCGTCACGTAGCGAAAAATGCAGTAGCAGCAGGTCTTTGTGATGAACTTTTAGTACAAGTTTCTTATGCCATCGGCGTAGCAAAACCATGTGGTTTATTCGTAAATACTTACGGGACGGCTAAGGTGGATATGACCGACGGAGAGATTGCTCGTAAATTAGAAGAAGTTTTCGATATGCGCCCTTATGCCATCGAACAACGTTTGAAATTACGTAACCCAATCTATTCAGAAACAGCTGCTTATGGACACATGGGACGTAAAAATGAAGTAGTAACAAAATCTTTTAAAAGTCCAGATGGAAAAGTGAAAGAAGTTGAAGTTGAACTTTTCACGTGGGAGAAATTGGATTTCGTGGATGCTGTGAAGGCTAAGTTTAGTTTGTAAGGATTGAATAACTTTGTGTGATTAATTTTCATATTCAAAAAGAAAATAAAAAAGGGTTGCTCTCGTGAGAAAGCAACCCTTTTTATTTTATGGTATGTTAGAGAAAACAACTTCTCTTAATTAACTTTCCATCGACATTAAAACATCACGGGTAGGATTTAGTTTTTCCTGGATTTTATCTTTAAATTTTTTGAGTTGAACTTTCAAAGCTTCAATGGCTATATCCATGGCTTCTTCAAAAGAGGAGGCTTGTTCTTTTACAAACAATGTAGCTCCTGGTAAACTGATTTTTACTTCCAACATTTTACTCTTGACCCTCTTGGTATCTCCTTTGTCTAACCTAAGAAAAACCTCTCCACCAGTAATTCGGTCATAAAACATATCCAACTTATTTAATTTCGATTGGATAAACTCTAACAGCTTCATGTCAGCGTCAAAGTGTATTGAATGCACTTGTAATTTCATACGCACTCTTTGTTTAAAAGTTGATAGATAAATAACGGACATTTGCCCATTGGAGCAGTTCTTCGTTTCATTTACGATTTCTTATTTCTTGCTTGAATATTTAAGGTCAATCATCTCTCAGATTTACAAAAGCACAACTGCCCGCAAATACGAAACATAAAAAAAGGAATATTAAATGAATGTCAAAGAACTCTCCGATTTTATAGAAAAACCCTGTTTGATCGGAACAGAATTCACTAAGGTTTGAGCGTTTTCTTAATTAAACTTACCGATTATTTTTGGATTAACCAAATGTTAAGGACACATTCTTTGAAAAATCAAAATGGTATTTCGGTTAAACATATAGTGCAGTACTACTCAACTTGGAAAAATGCAATTTTGAGACTTTCTTCGGTATTTCTAAAGTTAAAACATCAAGATTTAAGCAATTTTGAGCATTGACGATCAGATAATCAACAAATAATGATTTAATTTTAAGAATACTCTCAAACATCTACTCAAAAACCATAAATTTTCCCGAAATTTGCTTTTTAATTTTTTTCGCCGTTGTTTGACAATGCGTCTCAGTACCCGCACAGACAACCGCAGTATTCACTCCAAAAAATGTCCGAAAAAATAATTATTCTTGATTTTGGCTCACAGGTTACCCAGTTAATCGCTCGTCGTGTTCGTGAACTCAATATTTACTGCGAAATCCATCCTTTCAATAAAATTCCTGTGATTGACGAATCCGTAAAGGGAATTATCCTTTCTGGAAGTCCGTGTTCGGTGCGTGATGAAGATTCTCTCCGCATTGATTTAAGTCTTTTCAGAGGAAAATTACCTGTTTTAGGTATTTGTTACGGAGCGCAATTGATGGCCTTTTTGGGTGGGGGAGAAGTTTACAATGCTGGTCACCGTGAGTATGGAAGAGCAAATTTGAAAAAAGTAGCAGAAAGTCTATTATTGAATAACGTTTCTGAAAACAGCCAAGTGTGGATGTCGCATGGGGATACGATTATGTCGCTTCCTGATGATTTTGAAGTAATTGGTTCAACCGATGACGTAAAATATGCCGCTTTCCATATTCAAGGAGAACAAACCTACGGAATCCAGTTTCATCCCGAAGTTACGCATTCATTGGAAGGCAAAACGATGTTGAAAAACTTCGTCATTGATATTTGTAAATGTTCACAAGATTGGACGGCCGATTCTTTCGTAGATTCAACCGTGGCCGCTTTGAAGGCACAATTGGGCGATGATAAAGTGGTGTTGGGGCTTTCGGGAGGCGTTGATAGTTCGGTAGCAGCGATGTTGATTCATAGAGCCATTGGCAAGAATCTTTACTGCATTTTTGTGGATAATGGTTTATTGAGAAAGAACGAATTTGAGGACGTTTTAGCGTCCTATAAAGACTTAGGATTAAACGTAAAAGGGGTTAATTCAAAGGATATATTTTATAAAGCTTTAGAAGGTTTGACTGACCCCGAAGCTAAACGAAAAGCCATTGGAAAATCATTCATTGATGTTTTTGACCATGAATCTCATTTAATTGAGAACGTAAAATGGTTGGGGCAAGGCACCATTTATCCCGATATTATTGAATCGGTTTCGGTAAGTGGTGGTCCTTCACAGACTATTAAATCGCATCATAACGTGGGCGGTTTACCCGATTATATGAAATTGCAAGTGGTTGAGCCTTTGAAAACTTTGTTTAAAGATGAAGTTCGTTTGGTGGGTAAAACGCTTGAAATTCCACAATTTATTTTAGGTCGCCATCCTTTTCCAGGACCAGGTTTAGGCATTAGAATTTTGGGAGATATTACGGCTGAAAAAGTGCAAATTCTTCAAGAAGTTGACCATATTTTTATCAATGGACTAAAAAATAGAGGATTATACGACCAAGTTTGGCAAGCAGGAGCAATGCTTTTGCCGATTCAATCCGTGGGTGTAATGGGTGATGAACGTACTTATGAACGAGTTGTGGCTCTACGTGCAGTTTCATCGGTGGACGGCATGACAGCCGATTGGTGTCATTTACCGTATGATTTCTTGGCGGATATTTCCAATGAAATTATCAATAAAGTGAAAGGTGTAAATCGAGTTGTATATGATATTTCATCAAAACCACCCGCTACGATTGAGTGGGAATAGTTTTGATTTTTGATTTACAATTTTAGATTAAAAAGGGGTTGATTTATCAGAATCAATCCCTTTTTTACCGTTTAATAAATGTGATTGTGATTTTTAAGGGGCTAAGAAGTAATTTTGTGACTTAATTTTAAACTTAATCAGACAATAATATGAAGAATCAAAGTGTCTTACTTGGAATATTAACTATCTTGGTTGCTTTCATGTCTTGCAAAAAGACAGATGAAGTTACACCATCACCGATTATTGGTCAGTGGAGTGTTAGTGGAGTTAGTGCAATTAATGATACTAAGACAATTAGTGCTACTACGGAAGAAATACAAAACTCTCCATCTGTTCTTATATTCGTGCCTGGTTACTATAAATTTTATACGGATGGAACGTGTCAAATCGGCGATTTTAACGATTATAAAGCTCCTCAAAATGCAGGTAAATATATTGTTTCGAGTGATAATAAAACGCTTTCAATCACTCCCAGTGTAAAGGATTCAAAAGGTAACATTGTTACAAATATTTATGAAATTCTTAGTATATCAAATAGCACTCTAAGTATATTATTGCTTAAATTGACTCAGAAAGATAAAAATGGAGACTTTATCAGCAATAATGATTTTGAAAACTATTCCAATTTTTTGGCGAAAATTGCCATTGCATCGAAAGGAAATATTAATATTGATTATTATAATTCTAAATCAATACAAGCTGTGATTATCTTAAAAAAATAGTATTGTCAGTTGTAATTCCAAAAGTCCGACCTCAAAATTGGGCTTTTTTGTTGCCTCCAACACTTTCTT
>JBBAKY010000090.1:0-15223 GCA_040403295.1 Arcicella sp. | reverse complement strand
TTAGGTAATTTTTTATACCAAGTTTTCCACAAAATGAAAGCACAAATGGCTAATATTGAGGCAGATACGCCAATGTGTAAAGGCATCATCAATACCACAAAAACGGGCAAGGCAGTAATCGCTGTTTGGGCAATAGTTCCTACGACCACGTTAAACATATCTGATTTAAATTGTTTGTTTGGCTCAAAAGTTGGGTCGTCTTTTTTAACTAATTCCTCAATTGGTTTCCAAAATCCCCACGGACGAATGTTTTTGTAAAAGGCTTTTAATACCTCCGCATCCGTTGGCGGAGTCATTAAAGAGCCGACCACCGACCCAATTGCCGACAATAATAAAATCAATGGGAAATAGTAAAGTGGTAAGGCATTCGGAAAAATAGTAGGTAAAATCATCGCTGAGGCAATTCCTGCGAACATTCCCCAGAAAAAACCGTAGCTGTTAAATCGCCACCAATGCCATTTCAACACGTTGGCGGCTATATAGCCACCGTAAAGTGCTGATACAATCCATTGCAAAATACTGTTGACATCTTTGGCAAAAAAGCCAATCATGATACTCAAAAATACCACCGATAAACCCGTCAAATAATTCATTCGGGTGATTTGTTTATTGTTGGCAGTGGGATTAATTGATTTCAAATAAATATCATTCACCATGTAGGCTTGGGCGGCATTGAACGTTCCTGCGAACGTTCCCATGAAAGCGCCCATAAGCCCAACCAAAATCAATCCCAATAAGCCAGAAGGAATAAAACTATTCAAAGCCGCTGGTAAAATTCTTTCAAAATCTGCCCCAGTGGCCGTAGAAATATTCAAATCTTTAAAGAACAATAATCCCAAAACTGCCACCCCAATAATTAATAAATAGCGAGTAGGCAACAGCACAACATTGACGATCATACTCATTAAAGCCGCTTCTCTGGGCGATTTTGTCGAAAGAATTTTCTGCATATCGTAGTTGGGTGCTGGCCCTGCTAAACTTGCTAAAATACCTTTTGCTGTCATTAAAGCAAAGAAATATCCAAAAGGGGAGAAGCCATCACTTTGAATTTTGGTGTTTGCTTCCTCCACAATTCCCGACCAATTTAAGTTGAGATTCTTTCCAAAGAAAATATCCGTCCAGCCTGCTGGAACGATTAATTGATGGGTTGCAAGGGCTTTCATGGCAATCATTGCCACCGCAACCGATACAAATACCATAATTACGTAGTGAATTAAATCCGCCCAAACGATGCTTTTCATACCGCCCAATAAAGAATAAAAAACGGTAAAAATGGTAAAAATAATGCCGTATAAATGAGCAACATACTGCGGAGCAACGTCAAAAGGAACGTACTGTTTTACCAGATTCCAAGGAATGAAAATCTCAATAAATTTACCAAGTCCGATAAACCCATACGCCATAAACCCTAAGCAACAAAGCAGGGCAAAAGCGATAATAATTTTATGCGAAAGTTGGGCATCTTTATTCGTGCCAAAACGAGTTAACATCCATTCTGCTCCTGTAGAAACGTTTGATTTTCGCAACCAAATCGACATATAAACCATCATAAAAATCTGGTTGAAAACTGGCCAAAGCCAAGGCAACCAAATACTTTTAACACCATACACAAACATAATTCCCACCATCCAAGCGGTGCCAGAAATGTCGAACATGCCAGAGGCATTTGAAACACCCAACATCCAGTAGGGAATGGAATTGCCTCCTAATAAATAGTCTCTATTACTCTTTTGAGCCTGTTTTTTGAGAATAATTCCGATGGCAGAAACCAAAATCAAATAAGCGATAATGACCGTTAAATCTAATAATTGTATTTTCATAAGTTAAGTTTAAAGGATTTATTATTTTTTATAAAGGTTTTCAAGTTTGATTTTGTCTCCTAAAAATACCTTTGGATTTTTTACGAATTCTTTGAAATCCTCGGCACTTTGTTGGTTGGGATAAGGTACATAATAGTGGTCAGGTCGGCCATTTCGCCAAAGTAAAACGTAGGAAATTTTATGATTGTCAATGCCTTTCAAAAGAATATTTGTCCACCAATTGGGTTCAGTCACTTTTTCTAAACCTGTTTCGGTAATGGCAAATAATTTATGGTTTTTCTCAGCGTAATTTTCAACAGTGGAAAGCATACGTTGAAGATTTTTTACAAACGTATCATTACTTTGAGGGGCATTGCGATGATAGGTATCAAAACCAATCAAATCCACAAAATCATTACCAGGATATCTTTCTAAATAATCCGTTTCATCGGGAAAATTATCGGTTGAATAAGCGTAAATCACGTTGTGTACCCCTTTTGAACCTAAATATTGAACCGTTTGCTGGTAGAGTTTTTTATATTCTTCGGGTGTACAGAATTTCTTTCCCCACCAAAACCAACTACCATTATGTTCATGAAAAGGTCTGAAAATCACGGGTATTTGATTGCCTTTTTCATCTTTCAAAGAACTCAGAAATACCGCTACTTTAGCCATCCAAGATTGATAAACCGCATGTTTATTTCCACCTTTCAAAATATGTTTTACCACGGTATCTACATCCCAAGCAGATTTGCCATTGACGGGATTTCTTAGATGCCAAGTGATAGTATTTACGCCACCCATCGCATGAACTTTCTTGATGTTTTGCTTCATTTTTTCAAAAGAAACACCATCCAAATTATTAGCACTATCCAGTTCAATATGGGCTAATTCCCAACCAAAAACGGCTGGATATTGTCCCGTAACTCGTTTAATATCAGATTCACCCTCGATATTTTTCCAACCAATTCCGTAAGCTAAATCATCCTGATGACCCATCATAAAGCCCTTTTCTGCTTGTTTATGAAGGTTTTGATAGAAAATTTTGGTTGACGAAGTCGCCGATTTATCAATGGGAGTTAATTGTGCTTTTATCGTTGAAATATGAATGAAACAAATTAAGATAAGTAGGTTTGAAAGTTTATTCTTCATAAAATTTTAGGTTAAATTATTTTTTGTCAATCAAAACAAATACACCTCCCCAAGCCGGAATCGTTACCCGAATACCATTCGATGTTACCGCAGATTTGGCTTTTATAGTGGTATAATCACTGGGTCCTCCCGCAACATTACTGGTGCCAGAACCATTGATTTTTACCTTTCTTGAAAACTCGCCATTGTCATTTTCTCCTTCCATACTGTACCAATAATAGCGACTTCCCACATTCATATTTTTCATCACAACTTCCACCGTTTGGGGTGTTGCCGAACCATTTACTAAGGTTACGCCCGTTTGTCCAGAGGTATAAGTTGAGCCATACGCTTTTATATTTTGATTTCCCGTTACCGTGGAAGAAACCATTCTATCACCCAAAGTTTTTTGGAAATAATACATATAATAAAACGAGGGTCGCATTGTCCATTTATCCACACCAGGCTCTCCCGAACTAAATAATCCATGATCATTTCCATTCTCCCAGCCATTGATTAAGTCCCAACGAGCCGCCATTCCGAACTTATTTTTAATGGCTTCTCCTTGCACAATGACTGAAAAAAGTCCGCTTACATTTGATACTTGTTGCTTTGAATCTTTCGCCCACATATTCCATTCATCCAAGGCGATGGGTTTTTCTGCTGCCCCAAAATCTTTGACATTTTGGGTTAAAAACTTCATCATTTCGGTTGGAACTGAGTAAGCGGACGAAACGACTACCGAGGCATTTGAATTTTGATCGTAAGGCGTGAAATAATTATGAACAACGTAAAAATCAGCTTTTCCATTGATATTTTTCATCATTGTTTCATTCCATGTACGATTGCAGATCGTTTGCCAAGATTGGGGTGCAGAATCAAAAACTACGGCACCAATTTGAATTGTTTTCCCAATTTCTTTGGCGGCTTTTTGCATAGAATCGGCAAAAACTTGAAAATGTTTGGCATATAATTCACCCGTTAAATATTCAGGTTGATTATCTTTATTTAACTTCGTATCAATCCGATAACCCCATTCCCAATCGCCAAAATTTTCATTGCCAATTTCCCAATATTGCGTTTTCCCTTTGTCATAACGAACCCAATCAGCGGCGAGATGAGCCGCATTTGCTACGGGATTTGTCCCCGTTCCGTATCTTGCGTAGCCATAATTTACCGTAATAATGCCTTTATTCTTCGTTTTTTGGAGCATACTGTAATAATCGTCCACGTTGGATTGCCAATTCAAATTAGACATACCTTGCCTAAATCCTGGATCACTCTTCACACCATCTTTATTCGTAATTTTTGCAGGAACATCGTCTGGTAGTACCCCTTCTGCTTTATTCCAAAAATAGGCATCACTACTACTACCTCCAGGAAATCGAATAATGTGTGGATGTAAATTGGTGACTGGTTCAGTAAATTTTGTTTCATTTGTCACGGGCCCTTGCCACCAAACGGCATTATGCCCAAAAATGCTCAGAGGGATTTTTGTGATAATATTTGAAGCATCAACCGTAATCGTATTTGTCGCATTGGCTGGCACCGTTTCTTCGGTATAGACTGGCGTTGTAAACGTTTTAGGTTGCCAATCATCCAAGAAAAATCCCACGGTGGAGGCAATTTTAGGTTCTACCGCCGGCACAATGACGACCGTAGTCGTGTCTTTCACGACTGTGACAATTTTATCTTCTTCTTTTTTGGAACATGAGCTAAAAATTATTCCAACGAAAAAAGATAAAATTGAGTTTATGAATATTGAATTTGTTGAAAACATTTTATTGTTTTTAGAATAGTATTGAGGTTTGATTTTTAAATTTTTCTTTTATGACCTTGATAATCAATTACTTCTAAATGTTTTGTGTTTTTTGACGCTAAAATACTTCTTGAAGATTGCGAGTAAAATGAGGTGCCATAATTGATTTCTCTTTTGCGATTTTTTCCATTTTTTAAATATTCAAATACAACGGCATCATTTGATTTTAATGGTTTAGCCATAAGCGTTTTTGAACAAGCAAAACTGGCTAATTTCCCTTTATTTTGGGTTACCATAATCAGTGGATTTCCCTTTGCATTTGTAATTCTAATTAATCCTTTGGCATCGCCCCCAACCAAGAATCCAGCTTGAATTAGATTATTAACCATAAACTCCCCTTCGCCATTTCCAGAAAGTAGTAAGCCATTAAAAGCGTCTAATCTTCCCACCGAAACTTCATTGCCAAAATCATTGCCTACCATTAACACATCTAAATTTCCATCCTCATCAAAATCTTCGATTAACATCCCAAAAATTGGAGCGATTTGAGCTTGAATTGGTAAAGCAGATATCTTAAAATTTCCTTCCCCCAAGTTTTCTATATAGCTGGAATTCATGTTGTTAGCTTTTAGAACTAAGGCGTTTTCTACGTCACTTTTTGCTAATACTCCGTAAATATCTGCGGAGGCAAATTTGCTATAGTTATCAAACCTTTCTTTGAAAGTAGTTACTTGTTTAATCAAATCATCACGGGTATTGAAAGGAACTTCGTGGCGTTTTTTGTCTTTATCTGGAAAAAATACCGTAGGAATCGCATCGTATAATCCATCATTATTAAAATCCTTTCCATAAACCGTCAAAGGAAATTCATCCGAAACTTTATTCATGGTATTAATGCCCAAATTTCCTGCGATATAATCCATATCACCATCATTGTCAAAATCTCCTGAAGCAAGGCTGTTCCAAAAACCAACTTGTGATTTAAGTTCTTGGTTTTCAATACGTTTCAACGATTTTCCCTGCTCGTTTTTCAAAATAGTTATCGGCGTCCATTCTCCTGCAAGCATCAAATCTTGCCATCCATCATTATCGTAATCCGTCCAAAGTGCATCACAGACTAAGCCAATATTTTGTAATTCTGGAGCAAATTGAGCGGTTATGTCCGTAAAATGAGTTCCATTTTTGCTATCATTTCTCAAAATATAACTACTGACAGGTTTAGGATAAGCATTCACTTCAACCCGACCACCCACGAATAAATCAAGGTCGCCATCGTGGTCAAAATCAACGGCTTTTACGCAAGAACCACTTTTTAAAAATGGGGGTAAGGCTTGTTTATTTTCGGTAAAATTCCCCTTTCCATCATTTTCATAAAATCTATCTTGGTACATCATTAAGCCAATCTGGGCCTCATTACTGCCACTTACGATGTATAAATCAAGATCATTATCTCGGTCAGCATCAAATAATAAGACCCCAGCATCTTCCGATAATTTTGTGGCATCTGTTTCACCTTTAATTAAATCTTTTGCGGTGAATTTCCCGTTTTTATCTTGTAATAAAAATGTGCCTTTATGATTGGTCGAACCGCCAATAAATATATCTTCTACGCCATCCCCATTTACATCCCCAACGGCAATGGCGGGGCCGTATTGTGAAAATTTATGCAGTAATAATTTCTGAACATTAAAATCAATCGCATCCGTTTCTTCGTGAACGTAATTAATTAATAAAGAATCACTTATATTCTTAAAAATTGATAGTTGATAATTGATAATTGACATTGTTTTAATGTCGATTGCAGACTTTTCATCAACTGTCAGTACTTGATTTGCTTTTACATTTTTTAAAATACTTATTTTCCCAGATTGCCAAGTAATTTTTACTTCATCAACCGTTTTTATCTTGCCTAATCCAAAATGAGCCACATTTTCAATCGTGGACAAATAACCTCGATAAGGCGTATTTTCATAAACTTGTTTCTCTCCGTGATTGTACGAAATATCAATCCAAGCCCCAATTCCGTTGATATTATTGGATAAGCCTTGACATTTTATTCTTAAAAAATTACTTTCTGCGGGTTTTAGTTGAACGGAATTATTTCGATAGACAAAAGCCGAATCATTGATATTATTTACGACATAATCTACGTCGCCATCATTGTCCAAATCTGCGTAAGCCGCACCATTAGAAAAACTCGGAATATCCATGCCCCATTGGGTCGAAACATCTTCAAATTGCGGTAAATCGCCACTTTTTCCGCCTTTATTTTTAAAAGCATAATTCACCGTTTTTGCCGAGGGAATCATCTTTGAGAGTTCTTCCAAGGTTAACTGTTGCTGAACGGCGGTTTGATAACGGTAAACTAAATAATCATGGTCGGTAATGTCTTTTGGGAAACCATTGGTGATTACTATATCTCGAAAACCATCATTATCAAAATCCGTCACCATCGGACACCAACTCCAATCGGTTTCCGCAATGCCCGATAATAATCCCATTTCACTAAAAACTGGCTGACCCGTTTTAGGATTATTGCCTTGATTTATTTGTAAAGTATTTCGTGGATATTGGTAGTTGTAGTGAAACTTTTCATTGTTTTGGTAAGTAGAATAATTGTTGGCAGGCATCACCATTTTCTTACGGTAATTATCCGCCGGAATCATATCTAACGCCACAATATCGACCAAACCATCATTATTCAAATCCTCCACATCATTGCCCATGGCCGAGAAAGAAGTATGCTTGAAATATTGCGCTGAATGGTCAGTAAATCCATTTCCATTTTTATTATTTAGGTAAAGTAAATCATCTGATAAAAAATCATTTGTTACGTAAATATCCTTCCAGCCATCCCGATTTATATCCGTAATATTCAAGCCCAAACCGTAGCCTTCAATCAAAATTCCTGCTTGTTTGGAGATATTCGTGAAGTGCGGTTTTTCGTTGGTTCCATCATTTTTATATAATCTATCCGTCCGCCTTGAAGAACCGTCCACAACCTTGTCAACGTATTTATTTGGATAGCGAACTTTCTCCATTTCATTCACCAATAAATATAAATCTAAATCGCCGTCGTTGTCATAATCAAAAAATGCCGCATTAGTGGTGTGCGTGGTATCTGCAATGCCATATTCTTTGGCCATTTCCTTAAAAATTGGCACGCCAGATTTATCAACTCCTTGATTTACGTACATCATATTTGCCAATCTATCCGCCACTTTACTCACGGAAGCGCACACATATATGTCTAAAAGATGGTCATTATTAATGTCAATTACCGTTGCGCCCGAACACCATTTTCCTTCTCCTGTAGTATTACTTTTTTCAGTAATGTCTTCAAAATGAATATCGGAGCCATTTTGGGTGCCTTTATTTAAGTATAATTTATTCTCAACCTGATTTCCTGTAAAATATACATCCACTAAATTATCATTATTAAAATCACCTAAAGCCACACCACCGCCATTGTAAACATATTCAAAATTGAATACATTTCGAGCATTCGTTTCCGTAATTCGATTGGAAAATGTAATACCTGTATTTTCAGCAGTGAGTCTTGTAAAAACGGGTTCATTATTCTTATTACAAGAAAATAAGAGCGCAGTTGAAACAATAAAAAGTGGTATTTTAAAGGTCATTTGAAATTAATAATTCATTTTGGAAAGTAATTTTTATGCATGTGATGTCAGTTTAAATAAATCAGAACATAACTTTAAGATTTATAGAATTTTTAAGATTGGCATTTTTAATCCTAAAAATTATTTTAATCTTAAAATCATGTTCTGAAAGTGCGGGCGTATGCGATACGCACTTAAATAATATCAAATAATATTATTCCTTGTATTTACTTAATAAACATCACATCATCAAAATAAAGCGTTTCTGATTTATCTGGACCTTGTAATCTCCATCCAAATTGCTTTAAAGTAGTGCCTGAATACCAAAAATCTAAATCTTTCAAAGCAACTTTATAATAATTCCAAATCTTTGGAGCAACGTCAATTTTATTTTTATCGGCAAAGTTACCAAATCCAATTTTTGAGGCATCCGATTGAATCCAGAACGAAATGGGTACATTTCCACCTTTAATTGAGAAAGTCATGTACTTATAATCAGCTGAATAGGGGATTGAAGGATACCAATTGCTAAATGCTGCCAAGTGCCAGTTTCCGCCAGCAAACGTTTTCACTAATGATTTTTTCCCTGCATAAGCCTGGTCAGAAGTTACAATTAGCGGATCACCCCACGAATTATTACCGTAATCTTTGGCAAAATCTTCCGTAAAAACTTGCAAGGCAACATCGGCATTCACAAATTCTAATGTTTTGGCAGTAATGATTCCACTGGTGTTAGTAATATCTACGGTAACTTGGCTTAAAGTGGTGGTTGGAAATCTCAATACCATCGTCTCATTGCCTAATTTATCTTTTGTCTTAGAAACAATTTTAACGGCCGTTGTAGTATTTGAAAATACCACACTCGAAACATCGGCAAAGTTCTTTCCAGTCAACGTTATATCACCTCTGTCAATACCGAAAGTAATCTTATCAGTCGAATAAACGGCAGGTTTTGCAATTACCTTAAAGTTGAAAGTTGTCTCCCCGTGCGAAGTAACCAATCTGATTTTATTATCAGCGGTAGAATCGGTAGGTGCTGCTGCTGGAAGTCTAATAATCAAGGAATTATCAGTGTTGTAAGTGGGATTAAAAGCGGTATTGTAGCCATTAAAATAGGCATAAATTACCCCACCTATATTCACACCACTAATGACCAAAAGTTTATTGGGTTCGGCTCCAACAATACTACTGTCTTTATGTTTTGGAATGGTATCCAACAAATAAACCCTTGAAATACTGGGAGTTCCTGTGGATACTTTTGGCGTTCCAGTTTCATCGTCTTTGCAGGATGAAAGCATAGTAATACTTACCAGAATGCCAAAAAAGGCAATCGCAGAGAGTTTACTACCAATATAATTTTTCATTTTTTTCATGTTGATATTTATTTGAGTAGGAAATTTGATTCCCTACATGAGTTCATCAGATGGTTAATACTAAAACTTATATGGCACCGGCGGTTTCAATAAATTGGGTGCTTGCGCTGTTTCAGTATCAGGAATTGGCAAATAAAATGCCGTTGAAACCAATTTGAAAGTATTAGTGGTACGATTTATAAAGGTAAATTCACGCTTTTTTGCAGCAGTTCCAGTGCCAGCTTTAATCCGAATCGTGTACGTTCCTCTAATTTGTTTACCAATAATATCAACCACTTTTTGCGGATTGTAGTAATATAATCGTACCAAATCGTACCAAGCAACTCCTTCAACCGCAAATTCATAGCGTCTTTCATGGAGTAAATCATCAAGCGTAAAGGATGTTACAGCGGGTAACGTTGCTCTTGTTCTGATTGCATTGTAATATTTTAATGCTTCAGCGTCAGAAGTTGAAGTATTATTTCCTAAGATTGCTTCGGCATATATCAAATAAATTTCTGCTAAACGTTGCATATAACTGTTGTTCGGAGCGGCCTGTTGTTGCCCTAAACCTCCGTTATCATCTGGACTACCGACTATATATTTCTTAAAATGGGCAAAAGTCTCATAAGCATCATCCGCTGGTATTGGCTCTTTCCAACCTCCTTTGGCTTTGATTAATTCTGGGTATAAATCGCCTGGAAGCATAAATGTCGCTTTTCTACGTATTGAATCGGCAGGGTCGAGATTGGCTAAATAATCATACGATGCACCATTTCCACCGCCCCAACCGTCTTGGAAACCAGTAATTTGGCTATTTGCAGCAAATTGAGACTGAAATTGATTCCCAGAACCATAACCGCCATTACCAACCCATTGCAAACCAAATAATTGTTCTGGATTATTATTATTTGCCGTTAAAAATAAATCGGCATAATTTGGCATCAATTGGAAAGCACTATTTTTGATGACATCACTTGCGTAATATTTTGCACTATCCAAATATACTTGACTTCTTTGACCATTTGTTGAACCTAATCCTGCACGAGTCAAATAAAACCTTGATAACATTCCTTTGGCAGAATAGGCATTCAAACGACCTGTTCCTGCGGCTGAAGTAGTTGGCAATAAATTCTTTGCTGCTTGCATATCACGAATAGCAAATTCCCAAACTGTCTCAACCGTATTACGAGATAAAGTGGTATCAGCACCTTGTTTTAAATTGTCCGTAATGATAGGAACGGGACCCCAATTCTGCACTAAATATGAATAAGCAACCGCACGCATATAACGAGCTTCACCAATGGCTCTTCTTTTTGCTTCTGGCGATACGCCTGCTTTGGCATACGTGTTGACATTATACATCAAAACGTTTGATTGAGCAATAATCGTGAAAAACGAATTCCAAGAATCTCTTAAATCACTATTGGTGTTTGAAACGGTGAATTGGTAAAATTGTTGCCAATTACCATTATAAGGGCTAATCATATTGCCCGCACGACCGTCCCCAAAAGATAAAAGTGCTTGTCCATTCGACCCAAACCAAACTTTATTGTATAAAGCGGCCGTTCCCGCCATTAATTCAGCATCGGTATTGAAGAAATTGGGAGCGGTTAAACTTCCTAACGGAGGAGTGTCTAAAAATTGTTCTTTACAACTTGTCAACCCAGCAAAAGTTAGGGCAACAAATAAGAACTTTATGAAGATATATTTTTTCATGGTATGAATATTTATTTTTATGAAAACTAAAAATCAAATGCTGCTGAGAAAGTGTACATTCTCGAAGAAGGATAACGGCCATTATCAAATCCTGGAACACCCGCAGAGGTACCAACTTCTGGATCATAACCGCTATATTTTGTAATAGTAAAAGCATTTTGAATACCGCTCGTCAATCTAATTCCGTTGATTGGTAAATACTTTTTCAAGAATGTCTTCGGAACATTATAACTCAAAGTGATATTTTTTACTCTCAAATACGAACCATCTTCCACAAATTGGTTGGTAGCACGGCCAGCGTTTCCATAACTTGAATAGGCAATTCTTGGAACATTATACCCTGGATTTAATAAAGTTAATGATTCATTTAAAACACCGCTACTTGGCTGTGCAAAATTAACTGCTTCTTTATAAGCGCCGTGGATATAGTTTCTGAAAGCACTATTATCAAATCTCAACTGATTGAAAACTTGGTTGCCATAAACGCCTTGTAAAAAGATTGACAAGTCAAATCCCTTGTAGGAGAAATTATTGGTAATTCCGAAGGTAAATTTTGGCCAAGGATTACCAATAAATGTTCTGTCTTTATCATCAATTACTTGCACATTTTTGCCTAAAACTGGGTCAAAATATTCTGTTTTATCAAGATTTACATATTTAACATCACCCACCCATGCTTCTGTTGGGGCAACATGAACGTTGGTTGGCAAAGCAGCCGTAGTTAAATCTTGATAATTTTGGATTAAACCATCAGTCTGATATCCAAAAAACTGAAATAATGGTTGTCCAACAATTGAACGAGAAATTACACGGCTAAACCACGGGAAACGGTCAATAATCGCTCTATCTGTATTAAGTTTCAACAATTTATTTCTGTCAAATGAAATATTAAATCCACTATTCCAATTA
The DNA here is from genome assembly GCA_040403295.1 of Arcicella sp. Lineage (GTDB taxonomy): Bacteria > Bacteroidota > Bacteroidia > Cytophagales > Spirosomataceae > Arcicella. The sequence goes on along the minus strand of JBBAKY010000090.1, from coordinate 2,934 downwards.
AATTCATTAGTTGATTTTGCACGAATGGGCGTTGTATTGATTGAAATACCAACACCTCTATTTTCCATGTCACCAATATTAACAACTGGAGCGCCTATTCCGCCCTGTCCAGATGTTCCTGCGTAAGCGGGTAAAGGTAAGTCCGTAATTAAATCGGATGTTTTTCTTAAATAAGCATCAAAAACCACGTTAACTCTATCTTTAAACATATGTAAATCAAAACCTATGTTTATGGTTTGGGTGTTCTCCCACTTAATATCTGGGTTTGGAAATTTACCAGCCAAAAATCCTTGTCCAGATTGCGTTGCGGCAGTACTTAATGGAGCGTAAGTATTTTTGCCATAATATTGACTTCCCGATGTTCCCACCTCTGCACGAATTTTGAAGTCATTAATGGCAGTAATATTTTGCATAAATGGCTCCTTTGAAATTCTCCAAGCGGCAGAAAGTGATGGAAAGTATCCCCACTTGTTATTCGGTCCGAAAAGTGAGGAGGCATCAGCACGGTAAGAAGCCTGCACAATATATTTATCGTCAAAACTATAATTCAAACGACCAAAGTACGATTCCTGCGAATTATCTTCTCTTGTACTTGTACTCAAAGAGGTTTTTGGATCGCCTAAACTTAATTCAGAAAGTGCATTGTTGGTAAATCCAGTGACTCTACCGCCTAATTGTTCAGTAAAATAATACTGAGCTTCGTGTCCAGCCGTAAATTTTACATCGTGTTTTAGGGCTATTCTTTTATTATAGGTTAAGTACTGGTTTGTACTCCAATTATAATTATTTCCCGCATATCTTTCCGAAGTCGAAATTGGATTGACGGCTCCTTGGGTAAGGGCGTTCGTTCCAAATGAATAAGAAGGACGGAAAATAGCTCTGGTGTCATTGCCATAACTTCCGTTAAATTCACCGTGAAACGTGAAATCCTTCAAGAAAGTCAAGTCGGCGTAAATTGTTCCGAAAGTTGTCATTCTTTTGTAATCATTGGTATTCGTGAAAGCTAAAGCAACAGGATTTGTGATTTTAGCCGAATAACTACCATCGTTTCTAACATCCTGTGGACCACCAAAACTGCCATCCGCATTATAAACAGGGGCATTTGGCGATTGCTGAATGGCCGTGCTAATGACATTATCTTCATTAATAGACAATTTCTCAGCCGTTCCAGAAATGGATAGATTTGTTCCAATTTTCAGATAACTGCGTAATTTACTTTCTACATTTACTCGAAAAGATTTTCTGTCAAATCCAGAATTTGGCGCAATCCCTTCTTGATTCATCAATTCAGCGGATATATAATAAGTTGTTTTATCATTTCCTCCACTCAAGGTCAGTTGTTGTTTTTTCATCGCTGCCGTTTTGAATAAGGCTGATTGCCAATTGGTACCATCGCCTAAAATAGACGGGTCAGCAAACTCTGCATTATAACCCGAGCCAACCGCTTTTGCCCAAGCATTACTATAAGTGGCATATTCTCGTAAGTTCATCAAAGGCAATTGCTTGGGTAAGCCTTGAAAATTATACATCGTAGTGAAGCTAATTTTTGCATCGCCCGCTTTTCCTCTTTTCGTAGTAACCACAATTACACCACTGGCAGCTTTTGAACCATAAATAGACTGAGCGGAAGGTCCCGTCAAAACGTTTAATGATTCAATGTCATCAGGGTTCAAACTCGAAAGTATATTCGATTGTCCATCCGAGCCATTTCCTTGCGTTGAAGCAGCAGATGGTATTATTTGAACCCCATCAATCACATACATGGGCTGACTGTTACCATTTATCGTAGAAAGTCCACGAATATAAACAGTCGCTGCTCCTCCTGGTTTACCCGAATTACTGGCAACATACACGTTGGGCGCCCGCCCTTGAAGTGCTTGGTCAATGGTTGTATTGACGGTTCTTTTTAATTCAGTTTCAGTGATATTCGTTTGAGCGCCCGACAACGAACGTTTACTGGCAGTACCATAACCTACCACCACAACTTCATCAATAGTCGAAACATTTTCTGACATTGAAATGTTGATTTTTGTGCGTCCCGAAATAGAGATTTGTTGAGTCGTCATACCAACCGATGAAATATTCAATGTTCCATTCGAAGGAGCAGTGACAGAATATTCACCATTTGAATTAGTCGTTGTTCCAACGGTTGTACCTTTTATCAAAATATTAGCTCCAGGCACTGCTTGATTGTCCTGTCCTGAAGTAACCTTACCTGAAATTTTTATGGTTTGGACGGTTGCTTTTTGACCTAAAATGCTGAGGCTTCCAGTCATTATAGTTAGCAAAATAATAAGACTTTTTAATCTTATTATTTGTGGTGAAGAACCACTAAAATGGAAAATTGTGTGCATATTTGGGGATTTATTTACAGATTGAATTTGAAAGATTTCTTTAAATATTTTACCTTTTGGAAAAATCATTTTGAAAGAATTTATGGATATTAAATGAAGTAATTATCCATTTAATTTTCGTTTTCATGTTAAAAGGATTTATAGTACAAATTTTATATTTATTTGAATTAAATGTATAGTACTATTTTATCATTTATTAGCATAAAATCGACTATCATGTATGATTGATAATATTTACCATGCAGAACATGACACATTTGTATTATTACTCAGACGTAATATCTGTAGCATAATAAATAGTTACTGGGCTATTTTAAACACATAAACCCCATCAAAAAATATTTTGATGGGGTTTATAATATTTTGTGGGCCGTATAAGATTACATCCAATACACTCACACACTTAATAATCAAGCACTAACAAATAAAGCTCCATCTTTGGTGCGGTCATTGGTGCTACTTAGTCAGCAATGCGCTCAAAAATCTAATCTCTTCTTCTTGTTTTTTTATCTCATTATCCTTGCTATTCTCGAAAAGAGAAAATTAGTACAAGTTGAGGAAAATATTGAGACCAATAAGA
>JBBAKY010000089.1:0-15319 GCA_040403295.1 Arcicella sp. | reverse complement strand
CATTTTTATCACGACCAATACGGGTGCGGTAGATTATAATTTTGTTAATATTATCACCAATTATATTTCAGATAATTTATTAAATATGAGCCAAGTAGATTGGAATAGTCGTTTGAAAAAAGACCGTGATGAGGCAAAATTTGAAGAAGAAAAGAAGAAAAAGGAATATAATGCTAGTCGTAAAATCGGTGCCATGATGTCGCATCCGATTGATTATTATACGGGCGTATTTGAGCATCCTGCGTATGGGCTCTTACAAATCTTCAAAACCGACAAAGGTTTACGAGCATTTTATCATAACAAACAAGTTGAACTTACGCATTTTCATTATGATTATTTTGAAGGAAATGACTTTTTGGAAGGCGTAACATTCAATTTTCTAACGAATTTGAAAGGTGATATTGATAAAATTGTGGCAACTTTCCCAAATGCTGGGGAGGTGGAGTTTAAGCGAAAATAACGGCGTTAAACATACTACAATTATATTAAAATAGTTCTTATTGAACACAAATATTTTATCTGTATTTTTACAATATTATTCATTTTCAGATTTATCTATTTTATGAAATCTATTGATAACCGTCGTGGTTTTATCCAGAAAACCGTTTTAGGAATTGCTTCTGTATTGGGCAGCGAAGTGGTTTTTGCCAAGAACATTCCAAAAGGAATGAATATTTTGGGCAAAAAAGCCTTTGTTGATTCCCTACCCGAAGGCAAACATAAAGAGATGATGCTTCTCAACGACCGACCACTAAACATCGAAACCCCTCCATACTTATTGGATGATAAGATTACGCCAGCCGACAAAATGTTTGTTAGAAATAATGGCAATCTTCCCTCAACTATTGACATAGCCAAATGGGAATTAGTAATTGAAGGCGAATCTATGAAAACTCGTAAGGTATTTACCATGAATGATTTAAAAACAAAATTCAAATCATATACGTATCAACTTACGATGGAATGTGGCGGAAATGGACGTTATGGATTCACACCACAAACCTCCGGAAATCAATGGGAAGACGGAGCCGTAAGTTGTGCAGAATGGACGGGAGTTCGCTTGCGAGATGTGTTGGAAAGTGTCGGAATTAAAGACGATGCTGTTTATATTGGGTATTATGGCAGAGATACCCATTTGAGTGGGGATATAACAAAATCATCCATTTCGAGGGGTGTTCCCATGAAAAAAGCGCTTGAAGATGAAACGCTTTTGGCTTGGTCAATGAACGGGCAAGAAATACCCTTACTTCATGGTTATCCGTTGAGATTAGTTGTGGGTGGTTGGCCCGCCTCAGCATCAGGAAAATGGCTTTCAAAAATTGCTGTTCGTAATAAGATTCATGATGGTGAAAAAATGTCGGGGCATAGCTATAAAGTTCCAATTCATCCCATTGAAGCAGGAGCAAAGTTTGATGAAAAAGACTTTAAGATTATTGAATCTATGCCTGTGAAATCCGTAATTACTTACCCAAAAACAGGAGCAATATTACAAGAAAAACAAAGTCTTAGCTTGCGTGGACACGCTTGGGCGGGAGATTTGGAAGTATCTGAAATGAATATTTCTATTGATTTTGGGGCAACTTGGCAAAAATGTATATTGGAAAAACCTAAAAATAAATTAGCTTGGCAACATTGGTCAGTAAAAATTGAGTTTCCGCAAAAGGGATATTTTGAAATTTGGGCGAAGGCAACCGATACAAAAGGAATTACTCAACCCATGGTTATTCCCGCTTGGAATCCAGGAGGTTATCTCAATAATTCGTGTCACAGAATAGCCGTAAAAATTGTATAAATAACTAATCATGAGAAATATACATAAACTTTCGATACTAATTGTCTCATCATTTTTACTGATGAGCATCGGCTTGAAACAAGAGCAACACAGACCCCTTGCAGTATCAAATAAAACGCTCGCTGATACGACCAGATACGATGAAACAACTGGATTAATTGTTTCGGAAGGGCTAAATTTAATAATTGCCCATTGCACGGCTTGTCATTCGAGTAAGTTGATAACGCAATTTCATACTGACCGAAATGGTTGGCTCGAAAAAATAAGATGGATGCAACAGAAACAAAAACTGTGGGATTTGGGTGAAGCAGAACCTAAAATTTTGGACTACCTTGCCAAGAATTATCCGCCCATCGAAAAGGTAAACAGACGTGCTAATCTGAAGAGCATCAATTGGTATAAGTTGTAGATTTTGAGCTCATTTGGAGGACTTACGCTGAGAGGCAAACCGTGTACACAACGTACAGATGGCATAAAAAAAAATTAAAAAATAATTTTATGCTATCTGCCAAATTCTGATTACTTCTTCCGCCGAAAAATATGCAAAATAAATACCTTCCCATCCTTCGTTTCTTCGTAAGAATCAACCAAGTCCCAGCCATTACGGTCTAAGAGATTAAAAATCTCCACTTTACTCTTAAAAAATAATGATTTCTTAGTTGCATCTGTCATTTCTTGTTGGCTATCGGACGAACCTTGTCCATAATCCAAAAAAGCCGAAAAACGAGTAGTCATCCATGTTTTTTGCACTTTCACGGTGATATAACTAATGTTTTTGAGTGTGTTAAGATTTTGCCCATTCACAAAAATCTGTTGTGCCTTTGTGTGATAACAAAGCATTGAAAACAATAAGATAATTAAGCTTTTTTGCATTGTTTTTTTGTTTGAATACAAGGTAATATTTTATAAAGAATTACGCAAAAATGAACAGAGAAAATATTTCAAGTCAGCATTCAGAACAAGAAATGCTGACTTATTTAACAATCTACCAACATGATAGTACAGGACGGTTTCAGTTAGCCATAAATTTAGTTTTGCATCGTTTTAATACTAAATTTCTTATGAAAACTTATAAACACGTATCATATCTTTGGGATGATACAAAAGCAGCTCAAATCAATAACGAAGTAGATTTATTTATCTACCGTTCAAATCTATTGGGAGCAGACTTACGATTGACCAATTATGGTGGTGGTAATACTTCTGTAAAAATCAGCGATAAAGACCCACTCACGGGCAATGACGTGGAAGTGATGTGGATTAAAGGCTCTGGTGGTGACATCGGAACGCTAACTAAATCTGGCTGTGCTGCTCTATATATGAAGCGTTTATTGGCACTCGAAAATGTCTATGATGGCATCGAAACGGAAGATAAAATGGTGGAATTATTCAATCATTGCATCTTTGACTTAGCCTCAAAAGCTCCTTCAATTGATACACCTTTACACGGATTTTTACCTTTCAAACACATTGACCACCTTCATCCTGACGCTGCCATTTCACTTGCCGCCGCAAAAGACGGAGCAAAAATTACCGAAGAATTATTCAACGGTGAAATCGGTTGGGTAGGCTGGCAACGTCCAGGTTTTGATTTGGGTTTACAATTACGCACTTGCCTCAACGAAGCTGCCGCAAAAGGTATCAAATTGAAAGGAATTATGTTGGGTTCACACGGACTTTTCACTTGGGGTGATACCGCTTATGAAAGTTATGTAAATACGCTGGATGTCATTGAAAAATGTGCCGAATATTTAGAATCGAATTACGCAACTATTTTTGGTGGACAAAAAATCGAGTCGCTTTCTTCGGAAGACAGAAAAGATAAAGCCGCTAAAATTGCGCCAATTTTAAGAGGATATTGTTCATCAGAACGTAAAATGATTGGACACTTTACGGACGATGCCAGAGTTTTAGAATTTACCAATTCTAACGATTTAGACAAACTTGCTCCACTCGGAACCTCTTGTCCTGACCACTTCTTACGGACAAAAATTGCTCCTTTGGTTTTAGACCCTGCTCAATTGATAATGGATAATGGGCAATTATCAATTGAAAGCCAGACTTATCTTGATGGTGTTTTTTCTAAATACCGAGAAGGCTACAAGCAATATTACGAAACTTGTAAAAAACCGAACTCTCCTGCTATGCGTGACCCAAATCCTGTGGTTATTTTATTCCCAGGCGTTGGTATGTTTACGTTTGCCAAGGATAAAACTATGGCACGTTTGGCTTCTGAATATTACATTAATGCCATCAATGTAATGAAAGGAGCTGAAGCCATTTCCGAATATACTGCATTGCCACGTCAAGAGGCTTTTGATATTGAATATTGGTTGTTGGAAGAAGCAAAATTATCTCGTATGCCTAAACCAAAAGCCCTTTCTGGAAGAGTAGCCATGGTTACGGGTTCGGCAGGTGGTATTGGAAAAGCAATCGCTAAGAAATTTGCCGAAGAGGGTGCCTGTGTAATTTTGAATGATATTAACGAAGAACGTTTGGCTACTGCCAAAGAAGAATTTGTTAAAAAATTCGGTAAAGATTCGGTAGCAACCACTTTATTAAATGTAACCAACGGACAAAGTATTACGGATGCCATGTCGGCAGCGGCTTTGGCATTTGGTGGCGTGGATATTATCGTAAACAACGCTGGAATTAGTACTTCAAAACCGATCGAGAGTCATACGATTGAAGATTGGGATAAATTGTACGACATCTTAGTAAAAGGACAATTCTTTGTAACGCAGGCAGCCGTTGAGGTAATGCGTAAACAAGGTTTTGGCGGCGATATTGTAAATATTGTGAGTAAAAACGCTTTAGTTTCTGGTCCAAATAATGCCGGTTATGGTTCAGCAAAAGCAGCTCAATTACATCTTTCAAGATTGAATGCGGCTGAATTGGGTGGCGATAAAATCAGAGTAAACGTAGTGAATCCAGATGCTGTAATTGCTGACTCAAATATTTGGGCAGGCGGATGGGCTGAAGGTCGTGCGAAGGCTTACGGAATCACAATTGAAGAATTGCCGGCGTATTACGCCAAAAGAACATTGTTGAACGAAGCCATTTTACCAGACGATATTGCCAACGCTTGTTTCGCTTTTGTGGGGGGACTTTTGAGTAAATCAACGGGCAATGTATTGAACGTTGATGGTGGTGTAGCGATGGCTTTTGTAAGGTAATTATTGGCACACGGATTTAACGGATTAGACCGCAGCGGATTTTTAAATTTTAAAATAGATTTATAGACTGAGAATTAACTTTCTCGGCTCAACTTCCCGAAAGTTTAAAACTTTCGGGAAGTTCTAATTCCAGTTAGGCTACTACTATTCGGCTACCACTAAATTTTGGCAAAAAGCCCCAAATCCGAAAAAAGATTTACGACAACGAATTGAAGAAAAATATAAAATCTTATGGAACACGGATTTAACGGATTAGACCGCAGCGGCGGACCGCACAGATAAAATAATTAAAATCCGTGCGGTCCGCCGCTGCGGTCCAATCCGTTAAATCCGTGTGCTATTAATCTCGTCAAACAATGCAACTCGAAAAATATAAAATAGATTCCCTAAACTCAGATTTAGCGGCATCACATACCAGAAAATTAGACTACTTAACATTGGAAATTGATGGCGTAGAAGCCATTATTTCAAAACTAATTGACTTCCAAATTGCCATTCCTTCTTGGGCATTGGGTACGGGTGGAACTCGTTTTGGACGTTTTCCAGGCGGAGGTGAACCTCGTAGTTTGGAAGAAAAAATTGAAGATGTTGGATTGCTCCATGCTTTAAATCAATCATCGGGAGCAATTTCTTTGCACATTCCTTGGGATATTCCACAAAATCCAATGGCTATCAAAACCCTGGCGGCTCAACACGGTTTGAAGTTTGATGCGGTCAATTCTAATACGTTCCAAGACCAAAAAGACCAAGAATTTACGTACAAGTTTGGCTCATTGCAGAATGTAAATAAAGCCATTCGTAAACAAGCTATTGAGCATAATATCGAAGTAATCAAACAAGGAATTGAATTAGGTTCTGAATCATTAACCGTTTGGTTATCAGATGGTTCATGTTTTCCTGGTCAATTAAATTTTAGAAAAGCTTATCAAAATACCTTGGAAAGTTTAGAAGAAATTTATGCCGCTTTACCCGAAAACTGGAAGTTGTTTTTGGAATACAAAGCCTTTGAACCTAATTTTTATTCAACCACGGTTGGCGATTGGGGAATGTCTTATTCTTATGTACAGAAATTAGGTAAAAAAGCATTTACTTTGGTCGATTTAGGACATCATTTACCCAATGCCAACATCGAACAAATCGTTTCATTATTATTAATGGAAGGTAAATTAGGTGGTTTCCATTTCAACGATTCAAAATACGGTGATGATGATTTGACCGCAGGTTCTATAAAACCTTATCAATTATTCCTGATTTTCAATGAGTTAATTGAAGGAATGGATGCCAGAGGAATGAATCACGCTACGGATTTAGGTTGGATGATTGACGCTTCGCACAACGTAAAAGACCCATTAGAAGACCTTTTACAGTCAGTTGAAGGCATCATGACTGCTTACGCACAAGCACTTTTGGTAGATAGAAAAGCCTTAGAAATTGCTCAAAATGAAAATGATGTAGTCCGTTGTCAAGAAATTTTGCAAGGTGCTTTTCGTACCGACGTTCGTGCGATTGTGGCAGAAGCTCGTTTGCGTTCAGGAGGCGCATTAAATCCAATACAAGTATTTAGAAATCTGAAAGTTAGAGAAAATTTAATTGGCGAAAGAGGCGCTTTGACGGTGGCAACTGGACTATAATTATTACAGGATGAAAACACCAACCATTGCCATTTTTGACATTGGCAAAACCAACAAAAAACTCTTCCTTTTCAACGAAAGCTACGAAATAGTTTTAGAAAAATCCACGCAATTCGACGAAATAACCGACGAAGATGGAGATGCTTGCGAAGATGTTGAATTATTGAGTAAGTGGGTTATTGAAACTTTTGAAGAAGTATTACAGAATCCTGATTTTGAGGTAAAAGCACTCAATTTTTCAACTTATGGTGCCAGTTTTGTCCATCTTAATGCTGAAGGAAAAGTCATTGCTCCGCTTTATAATTATTTAAAACCATATTCTGAGGAACTCAAAAAACAGTTTTATGATAATTACGGAGGCGAACATATTTTTACTCGTAAAACAGCCTCGCCAGTATTAGGAAATCTTAATTCGGGCATGGTTTTATATCGGTTGAAATACGAAAATCCTTCGTTATTTGCTCAAATTCACTACTCTTTACATTTGCCCCAGTATATCAGTTTTCTTTTTACGGGAAAATATTTTTCGGATATTACCAGCATCGGGTGTCATACAAACCTTTGGGATTTTGAACAAAATAATTATCACGAATGGCTTGCAAAAGAGGGTATTATTAAAAAATTAGCCCCGATCAATGCTGATAATTATTTGACAACTAACGAATTAACCATCGGCACGGGCTTACACGATAGTTCGGCCGCTTTGATTCCTTATTTATCTACTTTCAAAGGACAAAAATTTGTCTTGATTTCTACGGGAACTTGGTGTATTACGCTCAATCCATTCAATCATACCCCGCTTACGGATGATGAATTACAGCAAGATTGCCTCATATATATGCAATACACGGGCGAACCTGTAAAGGCATCACGCCTATTTGCGGGATATGAGCATGAGCAAATCATCAAGCAATTATCTGAACAATTCCATACGCCCTTGGATTATTATAAAGAGGTAAAATTTGACTCAAAATTGGTAGATTTTTTTGATGATCATACCTACGAGTCTGCTTATCATCAATTAATTCTGAATTTGGTAAACAAACAAATTGTTTCCTCGAAATTGGTTTTAAATGATGATTCTGTCAAGAAGTTATTTGTGGATGGCGGTTTTGGAAAGAATGAAATTTATATGAATTTACTGGCAAAAGCCTTCCCAGAAATGGAAGTTTATGCGGCCTCAGTGGCTCAAGCAACGGCTTTGGGTGCAGCTTTAGCAATTCATGAAGATTGGAGTGAGAAAGAGATTCCTCAAAATTTAATAGATTTAAAAAGTTTTTAAGATGATAAGATTTGACAACTACGAAATCGTTTCAAAAGTTGTCAAATCTCAAATTTCCTACCTTGTCAATTCAAAAACTGTCTTCATAATTGCTTCCTCTACTTTATTAAAATTTTTCCCACGGCGTTCCATTACGGCTTTTGCTACTTGATTTGCTTTTCTAAGATGGTAGGTTTTAAATTCATTTCCGCCCGCACTCCAAGAAAACGAAGGAATATGTCTCGGCTGAAAATCGGCTCCAAAAATATTACAATTCACTCCCACAACTGTTCCAGTATTGAACATCGTATTAATGCCACACTTTGAATGGTCGCCCATGATGAGCCCCGCAAACTGAATTCCGGTATTCTCAAAACGATTCGTTACGTAGCTCCAAAGTTCTACTTTTGAATAGTCATTTTTCAAGTTTGAATTATTGGTATCCGCCCCCCAATTGCACCATTCGCCAATCACCGCATTGCCCATAAATCCTTCGTGCCCTTTATTGGCATTTCCAAATAACACCGAATTGCCGATTTCTCCACCCACTTTACAAAACGGTCCAATGGTTGTATTAGGTCGCATTTTACCTCCCATATTTACTACCGACTGTTCACAAATGGCAAATGGCCCTTGAATCATTGCCCCCGCTTGTATGCGCACATCCTTACCGATATAAATATATCCGTTGGTAGCATCCAAAACAGCTGCTTTTATATCCGCTCCTTCTTCAATAAAAATCTGAGATTCGTTGTAAAAGGCGGTGAATCTATCCGTAATCGGTTGTGAAATTCTACCTTTGGTTATGCGCTCAAAATCGGCTTTTATTGCCGCTCCGTTATGCGTAAAAATATCCGTTAAATGCTTTAAAATCAATAATTCGCCTTCATAGATAAGCGTTTTTTTAAATACATCAACCGCTGGATTATATTGTTTATTTCGGTACGCAATCACTTCCGTTCCCTGCGTAAGAATAGCATTTACAGGTAAATTTTCAATTACCTTGACCAATTCAGGATTTGGACAAATGGCACCGTTAATAAAAATATTATCGTCCGAAAGGTGCATCGGATATTTTAGTTGTAAATAATCTTGGGTTTGGAAAGATACCTCGGTTTCCAGACAATCATTCCATTTTTCAGAAATTGTCTGAATCCCAATACGGATTTCGCAAACGGGACGGGTAAATGTCAAGGGTAATAACGCAGGACGAATATTTTGGTCGTCGAAGAGGATATAATTCATTTCTTAATCGGTAATATATTTCTACAAAATTACAACAAAAAAGCCTTTTAGATAACTCTAAAAGGCTTTTTTGCTTTACAAATTTCAAGTTCAGGAAAGAAACTATTCAGCAACTTCTTTCTTACCGCCGAAACGTTTGTAGAATTTATCAACACGACCCGCTGTATCAAGTAATACATTTTTACCTGTGTAAAAAGGGTGCGATTGAGAAGAAACCTCGATTTTGAATACTGGATACGTAGCTCCTTCAAATTCAGTAGTTTCAGTAGTGTTCACACATGACTGTGTTAAGAACTTGTAATCAGCCGACAAATCGTGGAAAACCACTGGCTTGTAATTTGGATGAATTTCTGGTTTCATGATGTTTTGATATGAGACGATTCCCTGCCGTCTCGTTTTGGTAATGTTAGAATTAAAAGAACTTTCTAACCAATTAACAGTTATAAGGTTGGGACTGAGTGGTGACTAAAATCGGATAAAATATTTTAACGATAAAACTTCACCACTTTCATAACTGTCCTCAAAAAGGATTGCAAAATTACGATTTTATTATGATATACAAAAATTATTTTATTGTTAAGAGTTCCATTTTTTGAAAGAAAAGTTATCCACAAAAAAAATAAAAAAAATACTTTATAATTATTCCAAGTTAAATGTCCTCTATTAGTCTGATTATCCAAAAGTTGTGTTGTACATTACGAATAGTACAAATATTAAGATGACCGTTTAAGAATTTTCTTTCGTTGTAATTACATTAATAAATTATTATCTTTGAAGTGCATATCACATAACCACCAGAGAAATCCGCTGAGTCTTTCAATCTAAAATCTATTCGTTTACCGCTACAGATTAATATAGAAAGATTACCCCCAAATTTTTTAAGCATGTCTTAAATCTGATTTAATAATAATCATTACTGTTTTTAGATATAACCATTTGGAAATTATGAATACCGCTGTTTGTTTTATTTTTTAACGATTTCCCCCAAAACCCGAGTATTATGTACGTTATCAAAAGAGATGGTAGACGAGAGTCTGTAAAGTTTGATAAGATTACCGCCAGAATCGAAAAACTTTGCTATAGTCTCGACCCCTTCTTTGTGCAGCCCTTAGATGTGGCAAAAAAAGTTATAACTGGACTTTATGATGGTGTTACCACCAGTGAATTAGATAATTTGGCGGCTGAGACGGCAGCATCAATGACCACCAAGCACCCAGATTACGCAGTGCTTGCGGCAAGAATAGCAGTATCTAATTTGCATAAAGAGACGCAAAAATCTTTTTCTGCAACGATGAAACGTTTGTTCAACTACATTGACCCAAAAACGGGTGAAAATGCAGCCTTGTTATCTAAAGAAGTTTTTGATGTCATCAAGAAAAACGCCGCTGAATTAGATGCTGCGATAATTTATGACCGTGACTTTGGCTACGACTATTTCGGTTTCAAGACTTTAGAGAAATCTTATTTGTTGAAATTGGAAGGTAAAATCGTGGAACGTCCTCAGCATATGTTAATGCGTGTTGCCGTAGGAATTCATGGGGCTGAAATTGAATCAATTATTGAGACTTATAATTTGCTTTCGGAACGTTGGTTTACGCACGCAACGCCTACTTTGTTTAATGCAGGTACGCCAAAACCTCAGATGTCTTCCTGCTTCTTATTAACGATGCAAGACGATTCTATCGAAGGAATTTATGATACGTTGAAACAATGCGCCAACATTTCGCAGTCGGCGGGGGGCATTGGTTTATCAATTCACAACATTCGTGCAACGGGTTCATACATTAAAGGAACCAACGGAACATCCAACGGAATTGTACCGATGTTACGAGTATTTAATGATACAGCTCGTTACGTAGATCAAGGTGGAGGAAAACGTAAAGGTTCTTTTGCGATTTATATTGAACCGTGGCACGCCGATATTTTTGACTTTTTATCATTAAAGAAAAATCACGGAAAAGAAGAAATGAGAGCAAGAGATTTGTTCTATGCCCTTTGGATTCCTGATTTATTCATGAAACGTGTTCGTGATAATGATACATGGTCGTTATTCTGTCCGCACGAATGTCCAGGAATGGGAGATTCGCACGGGGAAGAATTCGAGAAATTATACAATAGTTATGAATTAGCGGGTAAAGCTCGTAAAGTAGTGAAGGCTCAGGATTTATGGTTCGAGATTTTAGAATCACAAACCGAGACGGGTACCCCTTATATGTTGTTTAAAGACCACGCTAATAAGAAGTCAAATCAGAAGAATTTAGGAACCATAAAATCTTCAAACTTATGTACTGAAATTATCCAATATACTTCCAAAGATGAAGTAGCGGTGTGTAATTTAGCTTCATTAGCGTTGCCAAAATACTTAAAGACGAACGAAAGAGGCTTCTTGGTTTTTGACCACGAAGAATTATACAGAGTTACAAAAGTTGCGACCAAAAACTTAAATAAGATTATTGACCGCAATTATTATCCAGTTGCAGAAGCAAAAGTTTCAAATTTCCGTCACCGTCCGATTGGTTTAGGTGTTCAAGGATTGGCCGATGTGTTTATTTTATTGAGAATGCCTTTTGAATCTGAAGAAGCAAAGCAATTGAATAAAGAAATATTCGAGACGCTTTACTATGCAGCCATGGAGGCATCCATGGAATTAGCCATCAAAGAAGGTCCTTACGAAACTTGGGCTGGTTCACCGATTTCACAAGGTATTTTCCAGTTTGATATGTGGGGAATTACGCCTGATTCAAAACGTTGGGATTGGGAAGCCTTGCGTGTGAAAGTGAAAGAACACGGGGTACGTAACTCATTATTAGTAGCGCCGATGCCAACCGCTTCAACTTCGCAAATTTTGGGCAACAACGAATGTTTTGAACCATATACTTCTAATATTTACGCCCGTAGAGTATTGTCAGGCGAATTTGCGGTGGTAAATAAACATTTACTTCGTGACTTAGTAAAATTAGGATTGTGGAACGATTCGATGAAGAATAAATTAATTTCTGCCAACGGTTCAGTACAAAATATCAACGAAATTCCTTCTAACTTGAAAGAATTGTACAAAACGGTTTGGGAAATTAAACAAAAAGTAATTATTGAAATGGCTGCCGACAGAGGTGCTTACATCTGCCAGTCGCAGTCGTTGAATATACACATTCAAGACCCGAACTTTGGGAAACTAACCTCGATGCACTTCTACGCATGGGAAAAAGGCTTGAAAACTGGGATGTATTATCTCAGAACGAAAGCTGCCGCCGATGCCATCAAGTTTACAGTCGAGAAGCAAGCCGAAGTGGCAATTGAGCAAGCCAATGTTGTGCAAGAGCATGAGATGAACTACGAAACGTATGCCACGAATGCGGCAACGGCGAAGTCCTCAGCTGCCACGCTTACCATAGCTGGTTTAGACAGCGTACCAGAACAAAACTGGTCGGATATGCAATGCTCAATTGATGACCCTGATGGGTGCGAAGCCTGCGGGTCTTAATAATTTCGAGTAGTTTTTTAGAAGCCCTCAATTCGGTTTGGATTGGGGGCTTTTTTTGTTTTTTATTGGATTGATGAAAGTGTATTTGAACACCATATACTTATGTCATTGCGAGCATAGCGAAGCAATGACATAGTTTACACACACCGACAATAACAGCAGAAGGGCAAAATCTCAATGGATTTTGCCCTTCTGCATACTTTAAAATATATGTTCTATCTACACATCAATCTTCGCATATTTCGCATTTTTCTCAATAAAATCACGTCTTGGTGGCACTTCGTCACCCATCAACATTGAAAATAAATGATCGGCTTCAATGGCTGATTCAATCGTTACTTGCTTCAAAGTTCTTGTATCTGGATTCATCGTGGTTTCCCATAATTGTTCAGCGTTCATTTCTCCAAGACCTTTATAACGTTGAATTCCTACTAAATCTTCACGTCCAGCTCCTAAACGAATCACTGCTTGTTCCCGTTGAACTTCCGTCCAGCAATATTCTGCTGCTTGCCCTCTTTTCACTTGATAAAGCGGTGGTTGAGCAATATAGACATAACCGCTATCAATCAAATCTTTCATATAACGGAAGAAAAACGTTAGGATTAGGGTTCTAATGTGAGAACCATCCACGTCCGCATCCGTCATGATGATAACTTTATGGTAACGTAATTTTTCCATGTTCAACGCTCTGTCATCGCCATCTCTTCCGAAACTTACGCCCAAAGCCGTAATCATGTTCTTGATTTCTTCGCTTTCGTAAATTTTATATTCTTGGGCTTTTTCAACGTTCAAAATCTTACCTCTCAATGGCAAAATCGCTTGATACGCACGATTACGTCCTTGTTTGGCAGTTCCACCCGCTGAGTCCCCTTCTACTAAGTACAATTCACAAACCTTAGGGTCACTGTCCGAGCAATCGGCTAATTTTCCTGGCAAAGAGTTTCCGCCCAAAATGGTTTTACGCTGCACCATTTCACGTGCTTTACGAGCCGCATGACGTGCCTGAGCAGCCAAAATCACCTTTGCTACAATTTGACGGGCCTCTTTTGGATGTTCTTCTAACCACGCTTCCAACATATCCGACATCGCTCCCGAAACTGCTCCTGAAACTTCACCATTCCCTAATTTAGTTTTGGTTTGTCCTTCAAATTGTGGTTCAGCTACTTTTACGGAAATAACAGCGGTCAATCCTTCACGGAAATCATCTCCTGCAATTTCAATTTTCAACTTATCCAACGCTCCCGATTTGTCGGCGTAATTTTTCAAAGTACGAGTTAATGCGCCACGGAAACCCGCTACGTGCGTACCGCCTTCAATGGTGTTGATGTTGTTTACATACGAAACCACATTTTCAGTGTATGACGTATTATACATCATCGCCACTTCCACGGGAACCCCGTTTTTGTCGCCCTTCATAAAGATTGGGGCTTCAATTAATTTTTCACGAGTAGCATCTAAATACAAAACAAACTCGCTCAAACCACCTTCCGAGAAGAATAAATCACTTCTTGGTTCTTCTTTTTCGTCTAAATCACGAAGGTCAGTTAAATAGATTTGTATCCCTGCATTCAAAAAAGAAAGTTCTCTCAAACGTCCTGCAACGGTTTCGTATTTATATTCCGTAATGGTGAAAATGCTCTCATCGGGCTTAAAAGTAACGGTTGTTCCGTGAAGGTCGGTAGTACCAATTTCTCTTACAGCATATTGTGGAACTCCTATTTTATATTCTTGTTCAAATATTTTTCCATCACGAAAAACTGTTACTTTTAAATCGGTTGAAAGGGCATTTACGCAGGAAACACCCACCCCGTGCAAACCACCAGACACTTTATACGTATCTTTATCGAATTTACCACCAGCGTGAAGCACCGTCATAACGACTTCCAATGCTGATTTTTTCTCTTTTGTGTGCATTCCCGTTGGAATACCACGGCCATTATCTTCTACAGTAATTGAGTTATTGGTATTGATGGTTACCTTGATGGTATCGCAATGACCTGCAAGGGCTTCATCAATTGAGTTATCAACAACCTCCCAAATGAGGTGGTGAAGGCCTTTGAATCCCGTATCACCAATATACATGGACGGGCGTTTGCGGACTGCCTCCAAGCCTTCAAGGACTTGTATGTTATCGGCATCATAATTTGCTCTACTCTTATCTTCTTCTTGAAATTCTGACATATCTTTTGTTTGCGGGTTGTGGACTATTATTTAGTCTTATTCCTGATTTGTATTTTTGTTTTTGGGATTTTGTAATTTAGATTCTTGGGTTGGGTTTCCATCGAATTCTTTCTATACTAATTAAGTAAACTGTTCTTGAATTTCAGAAGACATCTTTTCATAGCCTTCATAAAACGCTTTTACTATTTAATTGACTAACAAATTATCTTCCATAATTCGTTAATTTTTGATTAAATGTAAAAATACGAAAATTCCCTCGTACCTACTAACGTTTGGGGTTTTTTGAGGTATTTTTAAGCGAAAAAATGCCTATTTTTTACCATTTGTTCTTCTAAATTTATAGACCTTGATTTTAGCTGCTTTTTTGATGACTTTTCGTAACCAACTCAGCGGAAAAAATCAATAACTCAACCAAACATCTTAACTTTGTTGTAGCGAAAAATCTAAACAAAAAAGTATGCCCAATATTTTAGTCATTGCACCCACAACCGCTAATATTTTTAAAGTCATTATAGATGGTTTTAGAAATTATGCTCCCGAAGTTCATACGGA
>JBBAKY010000088.1:0-15397 GCA_040403295.1 Arcicella sp. | reverse complement strand
CGAAGGTTTAATCAGCATCGACCGAGTATTGGGAAGTTTCAACGCATTGATAAATGCCAAATATAGTCTCATATCATCAAAAGTGAATATTTCGCTCGCACAAATCAAAATTGATATTAATAATAAAATTAAATAATAATGAAAAATCAGTTTATCATAGTCATATCCACGGTCTTTTTCTTAACTGCTTGCGGCAAGAAAACCCAAGAGACTAAGCCGATTAGAAAAGACGTAATTGAAACCGTTTTTGCCTCTGGGATTTTGGAAGCAAAAAATACCTACACCCTAAAAGCCCAAACCGATGGGTATTTATCGGCAGTGAATTTCGAGGAAGGAGACTTTGTAAATGCTGGCAGAATCTTGGCAGTGGTTGATAATAAGGAGAGCGGTTTCAACCAAGAAAGTGCCAAAGAATTGTACGAAATAGCCCAAAATAATACGCAAAGTAATGCTCCTGCTTTTTTACAAGCACAAAATACAATCAATCTCAACAAGCAAAAAATGGAGCAAGATTTTGTGCAATTTCAACGCTATAAAAAATTGTGGGACAGCAATAGCATCGCAAAAATTGATTTCGAGAATAGCGATTTACAATATAAAACCGCTAAAACAAATTATGAAAGTTCGCTTGAAAACTACAAACAATTGAAACAACAAGCTGAACAACAGTTCATTAGCAATAAAGTGGCAAAGAATATAAACAATATTGCCTTGAGTAAAAATCAAATAAAGGCCGTAAATAGTGGAAAAGTCTTTAAGAAATACAAACAAATTGACGATTACGTAACCCGTGGAGAATCCATTGCCTTGATTGGCGAACCGAACAATATTTACGCAAAAGTAAATATCGACGAAAGTAATATTGGAAAAATCAAAGTAGGACAAGAAGCTTTGGTTCAACTGAATACCAATAAAGAAAAAACCTACAAAGCTACCGTTGCCGAAATTTATCCCGCTTTTGATGAAGCTACGCAGTCTTTTATTTGCAAGATTACGTTCAATGAGCCTTTAGATTTTACGATTGTCAATACCCAATTACAGACAAATATTACGATAGGGGTGAACAATAACGCATTATTAATTCCACGCAATTTTGTTGATTTTGGGGGAAATGTGCAGATAAAAGGTCAGAAAGAAAAAGTAAAAATTAGGACAAAATTTGCCAGTAGCAATTGGGTACAGGTTTTGAGTGGGATTAATGACAATACTATTTTAGTGACGGACAATGTCGCTGATAACAAAACAGCAACTTCAGAAGTAGGTTCTCAATTCAAATAATCAGATGAAAAATATAAACATAGATATTGCCCTTACGCACATCGTCACTCGAAAAAAACAGACAATGGTTGCAGCTTTGGGTGTTACGATTGGCGTGGGCATTTATTTATTTATGAATTCCCTTTCATCGGGTTTTTCGAGTTATTCGAGAGGTGAAATATTTAAAAACTCTGCTCATATAAAAATTTATAAAGACGATGAAATAAGTATGCCCATTGCCAGCGATCATGGCAACAATATTCACGTAATTATCAACCCACAAATTACCACACTTTCTAAGAAAATTATTAACCCAGAGGCACTGTTAGCAAAGGTAAAAAAAGAGCCTTATGTCACCAATGCCATCGTTCAAGTGGGTTTTGATGCTTTTTATAATCGAGGAAAAGCTCAACTAAAAGGAAGCGGAAGTGGGGTAAATATGATGGAATACAGTGCAATGTTCAACACCCAAAAATATTTGGTGGCGGGAAGCATTGAAGCACTTCAAGGCAATTTAAATGGTATTATTATCGGGAGTGGAATTGCGGAAAAATTGAATTTGGGTTTAGAGGAAAACATCACGATAACTTCCTCTTTTGGTGTGGTAAAAGTGATGAAAATTGTAGGGATTTTTACGACAGGAAGTAATTTAAACGACCTCCAAAAATCTTATGTAAACATCAACACCGCACAACAATTTCTCAAAGAAGGTCCTTCATTTGTGAGCAATATTTTTATCAATACACCCGATGCCAATCAATCAGAGGAATTTACTACACAATTGCAACAACTTACTTCCTATAAAGTAGAAGACTGGAAAACGACCAATGCCGATGTTTTGGCGGGTGATAAAACTCGTAAGGCAATGATGGGAGCAATTTCTTTATCAATTTTGATTGTGGCTGCTTTTGGTATTTATAATATTTTGAGTTCAACGATTATGCAAAAAATCAACGACATCGCCATTCTTAAAGCTACAGGTTTTAAAGGAAGTGATGTCGTGAAAATTTTTGTAATGGAGGCGTTAATTATGGGCTGTATCGGTACTGTATGTGGTTTATTGCTTGGATCTGGATTAATTGCTATTATGTCTCATGTGTACATGGGAGGACCAGTAGGGTATTTTCCAATTGGATTTGAACTTCCAATTTTTATCCGAAGTTTCATTTTGGGGATGATAATTACGCTGTGTGCGGGCTATTTTCCTGCTCGAAAAGCGGCAAAAATTGACCCCGTGGATATTTTTAGAAAATAAGAAAATGACAAACAGAAAAATAGTTTTAAGTACAAATGGCATTGGAAAATATTTTTACGACCCCGTAAAATTCCAAGCCTTACAAAATGTAAGTTTTGAGGCTTACGAAGGTGAATTTTTGACACTTGTCGGTAAAAGTGGCTCAGGGAAATCAACCCTGTTGTATTGTTTAAGCACGATGGACACCGCCTACGAGGGTGAACTATTCATAAAAGGCGAGAAAATAACTGGCAAAAAAGTAGATGAATTAGCCGCCATTCGTAATGAAAATATTGGTTTCGTTTTTCAGTTTCATTACCTCCTACCCGAATTTTCTTGCTTGAAAAATGTCATGATTCCAGCCCGAAAATTAGGCAAATATAGTTACCAAGAAATTGAGGAAAGAGCTTACCAAAAACTCAAAATATTGGGTTTGGAAGACCAAGCTCTTAAACCCGCCTCAAAGCTAAGTGGTGGACAACAACAGCGTGTAGCCATTGCCAGAGCCTTAATCAATGACCCTGCAATCCTAATGGGCGATGAACCAACGGGTAATCTTGATAGTAAAAACACTAAAATTGTTTTTGATATTTTCAAAGAGATTGCCCATGATTTCGGACAAACCATCATTGCTGTTACGCATGATAATGACTTTGCAAAAGCCAGTGACAGGACTATCGAATTATCGGATGGACGAATTGTGGATAATAAAATTAATTGAGACTTTATGAACATTGGGACAATACAATTTATTTCACAACTGCCAAACGACTTACTAATGTCTCCTCCCCTTTTTTGTTAGCACTAAAAATCAAGTAAATCCCCGTTTCAACTCGTCCGCCCAATAAGGTTTTGCCATTCCAAACGGCAGTTCCTCCGTTGGCACGAGTTTCATAGACTAAATTTCCAGCAATATCCGTAATTTTCACAAAGGCATTTTCAACTAATCCTTCAATGCCAATTTGCCCTTCAAAATCAGTTCTGACGGGATTTGGAAAGACTTTTACCGCATTTTCATCTTGCTTCAAACTTCCTTCCGTAGCCGTGCCAAGATAGGAAACCATGCCCTTTGAGGTACGAATATACACCTCACCTGTGTTGAGTTCAGCCGTGATGTAAGAAATTTCGTTCGTGGGCAAAGGGCTATTTTTTTCATTAAAATTGCTCACTAATTCTGCCCCATCTGAACTGAATAAAAAGATGCCGTTTTTTGTTCCCAACCATTTCCTGTTCCCTCCGTCAATGGCAATGGAGGTTACTGTTTCGTTACCCAAAAGTCTTCTGCGCTCAAATACGGGCGTGTAAGCATCAAAATTTTTACCGCTAAAAACCGCCGAAGGATTATCAAAAACAACAACGCCTTGATCTGTCCCAACCCACATTTGCCCATCTCGGTCCAAGGCCAAACTCTTCACGTTATTGCTCGGTAAATTTCCACCACCAACTACATTTGAAATATATTGTCGTTGATTTTTGGTACTAATTACTAAAATTCCACCAAAATTCCCCTGTCTAATCCAACGATTACCATCCAAATCTACAACAATTGAATCTCGGCGATTTTGATAAAGTGTATCCATACTAATGGGGCTGTAACTTTTAAAAGCTCCTTCTGTGTTGCCCAACAAACCATTTTTATAATCTGCTATCCAATACTTTCCTGCCACTTCGGATTTGAGTTGTTGAGGTTGTTGAATTTTATTGTCAGAAATATTATTAATGCCAAAATTCGTGCTATTCAAAATATTAACAGAATTGGATGCTTTGATAAAATATTCTTGATTGTTCACGAAGTAAATATCTTCAATCTTACCCGAAAATTTAGTAAAATTTCCATATTTACCGTTTTGGGAAGTAAAAATCTCCCCTAAATCAGAAGCCAAAACAATTCCATTTTGGAAACTACTAATCGCTAAACGCTTAGAAATCAATGTTTTCCAATTTCCAAAATACTGAAGATTAATGTTTGAGGCAAATTTGGCGGCTCGTATGCCTTGCGAGGTTGATAAATAAATACTGTCGGGCGTAAAAACCGTTTTATAAATATTAATTGACGAACCATTATCCCCTAAATTCTGATACGTTTCACGAATATCTTGCTGTTCAACATTCAACAAAACCAAGCCAAAATCATAAGCCAAATAAGCGATTTTATCCTTGAATTGAATATGATTTGTGGCTTTGCTGCCTTGAATTGAAGTCGATTCTTTTAACAAGGGGATGTTAATAATCTTGGTAGGTTCACCTTTTGCATTCACCGTCAATAAATCAATATTACCTGTTTGGTAAGCAATTACGAGGATTTTTAGCGCAGAATTGTAATTAATTTTAGCAATCCCCGTTTCAGAAAATCCATCAATTTTAGAAAGTTTAACCGTTTGTTTTTCAGCCGTATCGTAGTAGAAAAAACCATTTTCGCTCACGCAATAAATATTCATCTCAACAATGGCCAAATCCTTCGTATTCAGATAATTGAAGTGAGTTTTCCAAGTGCCAATTTGTGCATTTGCAGTAGGCTGTAAAAGGTGAAAGATGAGAAGTATTTTCGTAAGTCGGGCGACTATTAGGCGTTTTGATTTGCTTATACAGGTATAAATCAGCCATGAAATGGGTAGCGTGGACGTTAAAAATCGTTGGTAAAACCTAATTCCCCAATTCCCTAATTCCTTAATCCCTGAAATTATAAATGAAAACACGTTCTGCATCTTGCTTCGTAACTGTCGGTTTCGCCCAACATTACTTGTTCTTGGGCGGGTGTTTTTCGGTAAGAATAATTGGCAACATCACCACAAATTACACAAACTGCATGAACCTTTGTGATGTATTCAGCAATCGACATGAGTGCGGGCATGGGTCCAAAAGGCACTCCTTTAAAATCCATATCAAGTCCGGCCACAATCACTCTTTTCCCTGAATCTGCCAATTTATTTACAACCTCAACGATTTCATCATCAAAGAATTGTACTTCATCAATCCCCACCACGTCACACTCACCAGCGTGCAGAAGAATTTCTTTCGCTGTTTGAATGGGCGTTGAACGAATAGACATTGAATTATGCGAAATAATGTCCTCTTGATGATAGCGAGTATCAAAAGCAGGTTTAAAAATTTCCACTTTTTGTTTGGCAATTTTTGCACGATTTAGTCTGCGAATAAGTTCTTCAGTTTTTCCTGAAAACATAGAACCGCAAACTACTTCAATCCAGCCTGTACGTTTTTCGTTTTGTTGATGTTGATTATGGTAGGGTTCAATAAACACTTTTGAAAAAATTTAAAATAAAAATAGTCCACGAAGATACGAGATTTTGACGGAGTGGTAAAAGATTTTTTAGCTTTAAAATAATATTTCACGGATTAACAAATATCCACGAATAATACAAAAAAAACGACATATTTTTTGACTATTCAAAGATAAATTTGTAGATTTGGATTTAACGTTAACCAAAATATATCACTAAATATTATGAAAACTATCAATCAATGGCTTGCCGAGTACGGCGAAAGTCACCAAAATCCCATCAACAAAACTGTTCACTGGATTTGTGTACCACTCATTTTTTTCAGCGTAGTCGGTTTGCTTTTCAGTATCAAACTGCCTTTTTTTAGTATTGGCGATGTACAAGGGAATGTCGCATTAATCGTTTTAGCATTCACGTTAGTTTACTATTTTACCTTATCAAAATCTTTGACAGTTGGTTTGTTACTTTTCACTTCACTGTGCATTTATCTGGCTCATTTAATTGAACAATCGGATTTTGCACCACTTTGGCAAGTTTCAATAACTGTTTTTGTACTGGCTTGGATTGGACAATTCTGGGGTCATAAAGTAGAAGGAAAAAAACCTTCATTCCTAAAAGATATACAATTTTTAATGATTGGACCCGCTTGGTTAATGAGTTTCATTTACCAACGTTTGGGAATAGCGTTATGAGTTAAAATAGTGAAATTCTCAAAACTTAGTTCTTGAATATAACTCATAATTCATATCTGATAATTTATACCTTAAAACAGCCTTTCATAATATATCGAGATAAAACCGCATCAAGTAGTTAATATTTGATGCGGTTTTGTGTTTATCAAGTACCAGTACAAAATCAAGTAGACCAAAACATATTCTTTAATCACAATTTAAACATAAAAACAATGTTCTTAATTTTCTTAGGTATAGTAGCTTTAATAGTGGGTTTTGCCATCAATACTCCTTCATTAACGATTGCTCGTTTTTCACGTCCCGCCAAAGTATTGGGTGGGGTTTTGATTGTTATAGGTTTTCTTTCAGGTGGTATAAAGCAAATTGGTACGGGTGAAGTTGGTGTCCAATCTTTATTTGGTAATGTTGGACAAAGTACCTTAACGAGTGGACTAAATCTCGTGAATCCATTAGCCAATGTTGAAACTTTTGACATAAAAACCCAGAATTATACCATGTCTGCCCTTCATGATGAAGGCAATCAACAAGGTGACGATGCCATTCGGGTTTTAACGGCTGATGGGTTGGAAGTTGTTATTGATTTGACTGTTTTGTATCGAGTAATTCCTGCCGAGGCTCCAAGAATTTTAAAGGAAATCGGTATTGATTATCAGAACAAAATTGTTCGCCCAATCACTCGAACTAAAATTAGAGACAATGCCGTTTATTACGATGCCGTAGCACTTTATTCAAGTAAAAGAGATGCTTTTCAGAATGGAATTTTTAAATCAATTGAGAAGGATTTTCGTTCGAGAGGGCTTTTATTAGAGCAGTTATTGGTGAGAAATATCACGCTTCCTTCGTCTGTAAAAGCATCCATCGAATCAAAAATTAATGCTGAACAGGATGCCCAAAAGATGCAATTTGTGTTGCAAAAGGAAAAACAAGAAGCTGAACGTAAACGTGTAGAAGCCCAAGGAATTGCCGATTATCAGAAAATTCTTTCCACTGGGTTGAGTGATAGACAATTGCAATACGAATCTATTTTAGCACAAAAAGAGATTGCAAAATCGCCAAACACGAAGGTGATTATTATGGGAAAAGGAAATGCTCCAATTATTTTGGGAGATAAGTAGTTTAATTGATAATGGACAATGGACAATCATTCTGTGTCAATTATCCATTGTTCATTATCAATTATCCATTGTCACTTCACCTGTCCATTTACTAAAGCCTGAAAAAATTGATCTAATTTAGGCATCACGGTAATTTCGATTCTGCGATTTAGTTTTTTGTTTGGTTCGGTTCCTGTGTATTCTTTTGGTGAATATTCTGAGCGTCCACCCGCTAAAATTCTATCAGGTTGTACCCCAAAACGAGTTTGTAATAATCTGCTAATGGCAGTAGCACGTTTTGCACTCAAATCCCAATTGTCCTTAATCCCATCGGCAATTACGAGAGAATTATCCGTGTGACTTTCTACCAAAATTTCTAAGTCAGGATGTCCATTAAGGGCCTTTGCGATTTTTTCAAGGGTATTTTCTCCTTGTTGATTGACGTTGGCATTATTGGAAGAAAAAAATACTTTATCCGAAATTAAGATAAAAACCAAGCCTTTTCGAGCTTTTACACTAAATTCTTCATCCGAAATATCGTTATTTATCATCCTTTTTAACGTAACCATAAACGAAAGATTTAAAGAATCTTTTCGCTGAATAGCAGCCGTGATATTTTCAATGTATTGACTTTGTTCGTTAATCGTCTCCATTGATTTTCGCATACTGTCAGCTCCTGCCCTACTCATGAGGGTAAGGTTGGTCATTCTATCCAATAATTTTGAGTTTGTTTTTTTCAAAAAATCAATTTGTTCATCTAAACTTTTGATATGTTTAAAACGAATTTCTAATTCTTTGTTACGAGTCTTTGTAGCGGATTCATAGGCAGTAAGCTGTTTTTCTTTCTCTTTCAACTCGTTTTTCACTTTGGCAATATTATCTCTTGAAGTGATTTTGAAAGTTAGGTATTCATCTTGCATTTCCACAAATTTTTTCTTGCTTACGCACGAACTTATGAGCATGGTTGATAAGAAAAACACGAAAATTCTGTTCATAATTTTATAAATATTTGATGGGTTCCGTCAAGGGGGTATATCCTTAAACGATTATAGCAGTTAACTAATAACCTATCATCAAAAACCGTGCAATAATTAGCATTGAAATTAAAAGATCCATAAAAAACGAAAACAGGGAAGAGAGTTATGAGTGATGAGTTATGGATGAAAATATTTGACCTAATTTTGAGCTACGAATAAAGAGATATTTTTGAAAATTTATAACTCATCATTCATAACTCATCATTTAAATCTTATTTCTGACCGTTCGCTAACATCTGAAAGAATTGGTCGAGTTTGGGTAAAACAATAATTTCGGTTCTACGATTTACCCTCCGTCCAGCATCACTCGAATTCGGAACTTTCGGTACATATTCAGAACGACCGCCTGCCGTCATACGTTCGGGTGAAATACCAAACTTAGCTTGCAAAAGTCTCACAACGGAAGTAGCACGTTTTGCGGACAGATCCCAATTATCTACTAAACAATTGGTTGAAATTGGCACATTATCCGTATGTCCTTCCACCAAAATATCTAATTCTTTATGGTCGTTCACCACCCTCGAAACTTTCTCTAAAACAACCTCCGCTCGTGGATTAATCGTGGCACTACCCGATTGAAAAAGCATTTTATCAGAAATTGAAATATATACTACTCCTTTTTTCACCTCAACCGTTACGTCGTCATCGTTAATATCTGCCAATGAACGTTTTAGCGTCATTACTAAAGCCAAATTTAAGGAATCTTTTCGTTGAACGGATGAATTCAAATCTTTGATGTATCTACTTTGGTCGTTCAAGGTTTCCAACGATTTTTTGATACTTTCTGCCCCTGATTTACTCACAATCGAAAGATCTGACATTCTGTCCAAAAGATTGGTATTCGTCTTTTTCAAATAATCAATTTGGTCTTCCAACGCTTTATTTTGGACGACCCACTGTCTTGATTTTAAATCTAATTCATTGTTTTTCGACTTCAATTCCGATTCAAAATTTGATCTCGATTTATCACAATCACGCAATTCTGCTCTGACTTTATTCAAATTATTGTCGGAGCTTGCCTTAAAAGTTGAATATTCAGCTTGCGCATCCGCCAACCTCTTTTTACTCACACACGATGCCATCACGAAAAGTGAAACGGCTAATAACATTGTTTTTCTCATGATTATGTTGGTTGTTAATTTTTCCAAAAGAATGACTCAAAGAATTACCCTATTTGATTCGAGTCGCTAACGATTTAGAAGTTACGACTTTTCCTTAGTTTTTGATGAAATATTAGTATTGAATAGTTTAAAAATCGTACTACTGTTGAAGATAAAATCCAAAAGGGAAAAAATTAGTAATCGGTACTGATATTGAAAATTTAGAAATCAAAATTAGGCGTCTCTTTTGGGATAAACACTATTACGAATCAAATCTGCTAAAATCAAAAAAAATATCGCTAAAACTGTATAACGAAATAAAGGAATTTTGTACTATTCTAATATTTTTACTTCTTAAACATTATTAATAGAATCTTTTTGTTGAATTTTATGAATTTTTAATTTAAATTTAAAATATCTTCAAAATTTTTATTCAATTATCTGAAAATCAAATGTTTGTACATTTATTAAATCAATAAAAGTAGTAATTATAAAAAAAATAAAAAAAATGTAACACAAAAATAACATACTTTTAAGGGTTTATTTATTATTTTGTGGTAAATTTATCATGGAACTAAAATAGTATAAAACCGTTATCACAATATCAATAAATTTATTTTAACTTAGTGAGAGTTACATTTTAAATAACAAACCGTTTAAATTAAAATTCAAAAACTATTAAAATATTGAACTTATGAACTATCAAATCAAAGAAGGCAACGGCTACAAATATATTGACGAAGGCGAAGGAGAAATTCTTTTGTTACTACACGGACTTTTCGGTGCTTTGAGCAATTGGGCAAGTGTTATTGAAGGTTTTAAAGGGAAATACCGGGTAATTATTCCCATGATGCCTATTTATGATATGCCGATTTTAAAAGCAGGCTGTGATGGACTTTGTGAGTTTATTGAAGGCTTTGTAGATTGGAAAGATTTCGATGAATTAACGCTTTTAGGAAATTCATTGGGTGGCCATGTGTCATTGATTTATACCTTAAAAAATCCTCAAAAAGTTAAAAGACTGGTTCTTACGGGTAGTTCAGGGCTTTTTGAAGATGGCATGGGTGGTTCATATCCAAAACGTGGAAATTACGACTACATAAAAGAAAGGGTTGAATATACTTTTTATGACCCTGCCACCGCCACAAAAGAATTGGTTGATGAAGTATTTGACATTACAAATACGGCTTCAAAAGTTATCAGAATTATCTCGATTGCCAAGTCTGCACAGCGGAACAATATGTCGAAAGAAGTTGTTAACATCAAAACACCAACACTTTTGGTTTGGGGATTGAACGATACGATTACCCCTCCGCAAGTAGGACACGAATTTAATCGTTTAATTGAAAATTCTGAACTGTATTTCATTGATAAATGCTGCCACGCTCCAATGATGGAGCGTCCAGAAGTATTTAACGGAATACTGGAAACTTGGCTCGAAAAAACGCCAATTCATGTGGAGGAGTTAGTTTGATATATTTGGAAAATACATATAATTCAGTAATTTAGTGTAACGATTTGAGAACGCTTAAAATCCTTACAACTTTTCATAAAAGAATAATATGCTCGCAAAAGACTTTATTAATCCGATGTTACCTGTCTTGAAATCCACCGATACCGTTGGAAAAGCAATAGACTTGATGGAGGAGTATCGAATTGGACAACTACCAATTGTGAATGAATTGGAATATAGAGGTTTGATTAATCAAGATATTCTAATGGATGCTGATGAAGGTTTGCCTCTTTTGGCACTCCAACCAGAGTTTGGAGAAGTGGTAGTGTCTGAAAATCAGCACGTTTTGGAAATTTTAGCCCTCACACAAAAGCATGATTTACAGGCGGTTGTGGTTTTGGATGAAGAACAAAAATTTGCGGGAACCATTAGTGTAAATGAATTATTAAACCAGTTTTCTAAGAATTTAGGTACGCAGGAATTAGGCGCAGTTTTAGAAATTGCCGTTGAAAATAGAAGTTATTCATTGGCTGAAATTAGCCGATTAATTGAGTCAAATAACACTAAAATTATTAGCTCATATTATACAAGTGGCTCATTTTCAGAAGATACTAAAGATATTTTAACCTTGAAATTAAATCGTCAAGATATTACATCAGTCGTGGCCACGTTGGCAAGATATGAATATGATATTGTGGGTGCTTATAATTTTGATGCTATTGAAACACCAGACCGTGAACGGTATGATTTGTTAATGAAATATTTAGAAATGTAATTTCAGTTATGAGTTATGAAAAATGCCAGTTTGGAATTATTAGTTCCAAATTGGCATTTTTCATAACTCATAACTGCCTACTGCTTATTAATATATCGCTCAAAAAACTCATAAATTCTTAACATTCTATCAATTTTTTGACGAACATTTCCTGTACGTGAAAGCTCATGCGTTGCTCCCGGCATACGAACATATTCGACTTCTTTCCCCATAATTTTCATGGATTTATACATCATTTCAGATTGAATTATGCCCGTACGTAAATCATTTTCTCCGTGTTTTATCAACAATGGTGTTCTGATTTTATCCACGTAAGTATAGGGTGATTCACGGTCTAAAATATCCTTCGTTTTTTCTTGCCAAGGATATCCGCCAAAATAATTGGGTGTCAATCGCCAAGCATTTCCTTCTCCCATAAAAGTGGTTAAATCATAAACGCCACGCTGTGCAAAAGCGGCTTTGAAACGATTATCGTGCGAGACAATCCAAGCCGTTAAATAACCTGCATAAGAGCCTCCTGTGATAACTTGACGAGAAGTATCAGCCCAAGATTCTTTGGCAGCGGCACTGGCAGCAGCAAGTACATCTTCGGTAGGGCCGTTTCCCCAGTCTTGATAATTAGCAGATTGGAAATCTTTTCCATAACCGCCCGAACCTCTTGGATTTGCATAGACAACTCCGTAACCTTGTGCGCAAAAATATTGTAATTCGTGCCACATCGAAGCCTCTCCCGGTCCCCACATCGCCGTTGGCCCTCCGTGCATATTTAATAATAATGGATAAGTTTTGCCCGCTTCAAAATTCGCTGGCTTCATAATCCAATATTCAATTATCTGCCCTTTTGAATTCGTGTAAGTTCTCTTTTCTGGAAAACTTACCGTTTTATTTTTCAGAAAGTTCTCATTATGATTACTCAATTTTACAGAACTTTTCATCATTAAATCAGCTGTGTACAATTCAGAAGGATTTTTAACTTCCGTTTTGCTAAAAACGATGCGGTCTTTACTAATATCAAAACTTAAAATCCCCGAATCAAAATCGGATAACTTATCCACTTTCTTTGTTTGAACATCAAGACGATACATCGGAACTCCACCATTTGAATTTGCGGCAAAATAGACAAACTTCGAGTCATCAGACCATTCAAAATTATTGGTCGAACGGTCGAAAGTTATCGGAGTCTTATTACTACCATCGGCATTAGCAATCACGATTTGATTGTAGCCTAACCACTCAATTTTTGAGGTGGTAAAAACCATCATTTTACCATCTGGAGAAAGCGTAGGATTGTTGTAAGAAATCCCCTTTTCTCCTACCAATTGACGTAATTCTGTGCCGTCTGCATTCATTCTCACAATGGCTGAATTTTGCTCACGGTCAGGATGTTGCGTTGAATCAAGCCCACAAACTGCATAAATTCTTTTACTATCTGCCGACCACGTAGGATTATTGTATGACCAAAAGTTTTTGGTCATTTGTACAGGTTTAGCGCCTTCTTTTGCCTCAATCACGAACAAAAGATTAAACCTCATTTCGGGTTCTGTACTCGACTCTCCTTGAAAATTTAAACGACTGAAAACCTTAGCTTTTTTATCTTCAATGTCCTTGTCTAAATAAGCTCTAATTTCTTCTAAATTTCCATCTGGATTTGCTTTGATTTTCTTATTGCCTTTCAAAAAATCATTCGTTTTGAATCCAGCTTTTTCAAAAGACCATGAAGGTAATTTTTTTGAAATATTTAACAAACTGTCTTTCAATAACTCAGAAAAAGCAACATTTACTGTAAATAAAATCTTCGTACCATCGGGCGACCATTGCGGATTGTTTGCTCCGTATTTTAGGTCAGTGAGTTGAAACGCTTCTCCCCCATCCAAAGGCATAATGAAGATTTGGGATTGTTTTTTTACACTTCTCGCAAAAGCAATTTGCTTACTGTCTGCACTCCAAGAGGCTGCACTGACACTTTCTGTACCCCTTGTAACTTGCTTGATACTCTGAAAATCAGTTATCCAGAGGTACGTACGATAATCGAAATCTAACTTGTCTGATTCATTGGGTTCGTTGGTTTTCAGGGCATAAATAGCTCTTTTCCCATCGGGAGCAATAGAAACACTATTGACTTGTTGAATCTTGGTCATATCCGTAACCAAGATTTTCTCTTTACCCATTTGGGAATATGTGAGATTTGAAATTAATGAAAATAAAAGGATTAGTTTTTTCATGTGTGATGGAGTGATTTTTAGTTTGATAATTCTACCATGAAGCACATTAGCGATTTCCATGTTTAACAAATCTACAAAAAAAGGCTGTTCCTCGTGAAGAAACAGCCTTTTTTAAAATCCATTTATGGCAATTTATTTCGGTCTTTCAAAACTCGTTGTGTCAAGTTTCATTTTCCCGTCGGTATCTTTATATATTTTGATATAAGAATGTTGTCTAAAACCGTCTTTATAAATTTCTTTTGGCTTAGTCATTTCCATATTTGGAGGATTTGCAGCAGCAGTTATTGGTTTAGAAGAACTTGTTAAAGCAGTATTGATAACTCTTGGCTTATCATCCGATTTTTCAGTTTGATTTGCCGTATTTTTTGCCAACTGAACGGGTGCTTTTTGGGTAGTATCCATTCTTATTCTGCCTTCGCTATCCGTGTATATTCTCACGTACTGATACTGACGAAAACCTCCAACATAATTATCTGCTTGCACAGTTTCTTCCACCGTTTTTTTGACTACTGGTGTTTCAGTAATTTTTGCTTCAGTAACTTGTTGTTGAGGCTGAGATTTAGAAATCTGAGGACGAGATTCGTAGGTCTTAAAGTGGTTAGTTTGGGGAGCAACGGAGTACGCTTCTTGAGCGGTTGGCGGTGTAACTATGGAAGAATCAAGGCGGTATCGTCCATCTCCATCTTTAATAACTCTAATATATTTATGCTGTCGAAAACCCATTTTATCACCTTCGGCTTGCTGTCTTCTCAGGCTGTCCGCCACCACAAATGCTTCGGTAACGGGCTTCAATTGAAGGCTTTTAGGCGTTGGGTTTTTAGATAAATAATTAGTGTCTAAGGTTATTTTTTCGATACTTTTACTACTTACTACAACGGGTTCATACTGATTAAATTCTCGGTTGAATTCCCCCTTCACCCCGGCGTAAAAACTGGCAATGGAATATTCAGATTTATCCATCGAGAGGATTCTCATTTCTACTTCTGCCTCTCCCGAACCTAATAGTTCTAAATCTTTGGCAGCCGCAAATGATAAATCAAGCATCCTGTTATAAGCAAAAGGACCCCGATCATTTATTTTAACTACGGCTGTTCGATTGTTTGTGGTATTGATAACCTCTACGATGGTATTAAAAGGTAAATTTCGATGAGCTGCCGTGTACTCTGCACGGTCATAGATTTCTCCGCTTGAAGTGGAACGACCATGAAATTTATCTGCGTAATAAGAAGCTCTCCCATAATATTTTTCCCCAACCTGAGCCTGTAAATTTACAGCGACAATAAAAGATAAAGTA
>JBBAKY010000087.1:0-15702 GCA_040403295.1 Arcicella sp. | reverse complement strand
GATTAAAACTGTGTGCTATCAAATTACCGTAGAATAAGTATCAATATTAAATTTCCATGAATTGTACAATTATTTCAAAATAATGTATAATTTGCAACCACATAAAAAGGATAGAAAACATCGTTCAAAAAATAGATTAAAATGAAATTAATGAAGTACGTAATCACATTATTTGCTTTTGCAGTGCTAACGAGCTGTGAAGTAAATGATTATGTACAACCACAAGAATTACCCGAACCCACACAAATGGGAAAACAGACTTTTGGTGTGAAAATTAATGACGCAATTTGGACTCCTTTTCAACGATACAGGTCTAATCCAAATTTCAAACCCGTGCCAGTTGTTTGGGGGCGTTTTCAGAGTGAAACCTTGAGATTGACCGTAACTAATCAAGAAACTCGTGAATCAATTAGCTTGATGGTTGATAAAGTAAAAGGCATTGGAACGTATAAATTTATGACGTATTTTCCAAAAAATGCCATTGAGTTTACGCCTTATGCAAGTGTATATCAGCGTTGTGTGGGTGGCAATTGCGGACAATACCCAATTGCTCAAACGGGCGAAAACGAAGTAACCATTACGCATTTTAACCCAATCACTAAAATTTATGCAGGTACATTTAGCGTAACTTTCTGTAATAAAGACAATCCTTCGGAAGTATTTAGTTTGAAAGATGGACGGTTTGATATTAAAAGTGAATAGTCGATCTCAAAATCCCCACCGCATCCTCCCTTTCCATCAAATTCATCGCCGCAAAACCCATTCGACAGGCGTTTAATCCTTCATAAGCCAAGCCATTTGATAAATAAAGTCCTTTTTTGCCTACTTTTTCGGATAACTCTACCAAAGAAATACTTTTGTCTAACTTTGTCCACATTGCCATTCCACCGTCTGGAATCCTAAAATCAATGATGTTTCCTAATTAAATGTTAGAATTTAACAGAATTATGAATATTTCACCACCGTCGCCAAGTGATAATTTTGGGAATTTTATTACCTATATCAACAAGGTTATAGCTCAAGATTTGCTGATAGGTTTGCGAGAAAATTAGCAATTGGTTGAGCAAAAAATACTTGCTCTTTCCGAAGAACAATTGAACCATGAATATCAAGTTGGCAAATGGTCAACTAAGGAAGTGATAGGACATATTATTGATACTGAACGGATTGTTGCCTACCGAGCTTTGCGTTTTGCCCGAAAAGATAAAACGTCTTTGCCAGGATATGACGAAGTGCTGTTCGGAGATACTTCAAACACAGGGCAAAGAGATATTCAAAAACTGATAGCTGAATTTGTGGCAGTTCGTCAAGCTACGATTTTATTATTTGAAAGTTTTAATGAAGAAATGCTCGCAGAAAGAGGTATTGCGAGCAATTTTGAGATTTCGGTACCAGCACTGGGTTTTGCCATTTTAGGACATTGTATTCATCATTTGCAAATAATTGACGAACGTTATTTGTAATATTTAGTGATTGAGAGAATTGCGAATTAGTGATTTTTTTATTTGATGAGCTAACGAGAAATCTTCATTAGCCTTTTTTATGGTCTTCAAAATGAGGAGGTGTATATTTGTTGGAATAAAGTCAGTTATGAAGTTCATAATACTTTGTCTATAATACCTAATACTTTCTAAATATGCCGTTAATTAAACCCGTAAAGGGAATTTCGCCCAAATTTGGGAAAAACTGTTGGTTTGCCGAAAACTCAACAATTGTGGGAGATGTGACGATGGGAGATAATTGTACGATTTGGTTTAATGCCGTTGTGCGTGGAGATGTTAATGCTATCATCATCGGTCATAATTCAAATATTCAGGATGGTGCGGTGATTCATTGTACGTACCAAAAATCACAAACGATTATTGGAAATTACGTGTCAATTGCTCATAATGCGGTGGTTCACGGATGCACAATTGAAGACAAAGTGTTGATTGGCATGGGAGCAATCGTAATGGATGGAGCGGTAATTGAAACAGGCTCAATTGTCGCAGCAGGGGCAATTGTTACGCAAAATACTCGTGTACCCGCAGGTTCAATTTACGCAGGAAATCCCGCTAAATTATTGAAAATGGTTTCTCCAGAAGCATCCGAAGTTTTTATGCGTACAGCTAATAATTATGTAATGTATTCAGAATGGTTTAAGTAGAGGAGGAAGGTAAACGGGAGGAAGGGAGAAATGAAAAATATACTACATTTCTCTTTTTACTCTGCTTTGTTTCCATTTCTCCCATCTCCTTTCCTTCTTTATTCCTAAAAAAATGACAATATTCACAAAAATCGTTAATGGCGAAATTCCTTGCCATAAAATTGCAGAAGATGAGCGTTTTTTAGCGTTCTTAGATATTACGCCTTTGGCGGATGGACACACACTCGTAATTCCGAAAAAGGAAGTCGATTATATCTTTGATTTAGAAGATGATTTACTATCAGGATTGATATTATTTGCTAAGAAAATTGCTCCCGCAATCGCACAGGCGTGTCCGTGTCGGAAAGTTGGGTTGTCAGTAATTGGCTTGGAAGTTCCTCATGCACACGTGCATTTGATTCCTTTGAATTCGATGAATGATATTAATTTCACGAGAGAAAAATTGAAGCCTTCGCAGGAAGAATTGAAGGCTACTGCGGATAGGATTGTAGGATATTTATAGCGGGTTTTAATACTTGAATTGAACTTCCCGAAAGTAAAAAGAACTTTCGGGAAGTTGTAGTAACGCTCTCTTTATTTCCCCTTCCGCTCAATTTCCTTTAAATTTTCCATTTTCTTATTCCGCAAGAAGCCGTTAATGTCTTCAAAATGCTCGGTTACTCGTTTGTTGCCAAATTCAAAGACTTTTTCAGCAAGTCCGTTTAAGAAATCTCTATCGTGAGAAATCAGAATTATCGTTCCTTCAAAAGCTTTTAAAGCATCTTTCAAAATATCCTTGGTTTTTAAATCCAAGTGATTGGTTGGCTCATCTAAGATTAATAAATTTACGGGTTCGAGGAGGAGTTTTACCATGGCCAAACGGGTTCTTTCGCCACCCGACAATACGTTTACTTTCTTGTGAACATCGTCGCCACCGAACATAAATGCCCCTAAAAGGTCTTTGATTTTTGTTCTGATTTCACCCACGGCAATATTATCAATCGTTTGGAAAACCGTTAAATCTCCGTCTAAAAGTGCCGCTTGATTTTGGGCAAAATAACCAATCATTGAGTTGTGACCCAATTTCATTTCGCCTTCAAAATCAATTTCGCCCATGATGGCTTTCACGAGTGTTGATTTCCCTTCCCCATTTTTACCCACAAACGCTACTTTTTCCCCTCTTTCTATCGTTAGTCTTGCGTCTTTGAAAACCAAGTGGTCATCGTATTTTTTAGTTAAATCTTCCACAATCACGGGATAATTTCCAGAACGTGGTGCGGGCGGAAATTTCAAATGTAAAGCCGAAGTATCCACTTCATCCACTTCCACAATGTCCAATTTTTCGAGCATTTTTACCCTTGATTGTACCTGCAAAGTCTTTGAATATGTCCCTTTGAAACGGTCAATAAATTCGGTGGTGTCCGCAATAAACCTTTGTTGTTCCGCAAACTGTTTTTGCTGTTGTTCCTGACGTTCTTTGCGAAGTTGGAGATAGTGTGAGTAATTTACTTTGTAGTCATAAATTCTACCCATCGTGATTTCAATGGTACGATTGGTAATATTATCGACAAAAGTTCTATCGTGAGAAATGACTATTACGGCTTTGGCAGAATTCATCAAAAACTCTTCTAACCATTGAATCGACTCAATATCCAAGTGGTTGGTTGGTTCATCTAAAAGAATTAAATCCGGATTTTGCAAAAGGATTTTTGCCAATTCAATCCGCATACGCCAGCCACCACTAAATTCAGAAGTTTTACGGGTAAAATCTGTTCGTAAAAAACCTAATCCGAGCAAAGCTTTTTCAACTTCTGCATCAAAATTGATTTCTTCGATAGAATAATATTTTTCACTCACTTCTGAAACCCGCTCAATAATATTCATGTAAGCGTCTGATTCATAGTCTATTCGAGTTTCTAATTGATGATTTAATTCATCAATCTCAGCTTTCATATCCAAAATTTTTGAGAAAGCCTTGGTTGTTTCTTCAAAAACGGTACTGTCATCAGTCGTTAAAAGGTGCTGAGGAAGATAGGCAATTACGGCATCACTGGGAGCCGAAATTTTGCCTCTCGTGGCTTTATCAGCTCCTGCGATAATCTTCAATAAAGTAGATTTACCCGCCCCATTTTTACCCATCAGGGCTATTCTATCTTTTTCGTTGATGTTGAAAGTTACATCACTAAACAAAGCTCGTCCACCGAACTCAACCGTTACATTATCTACTGAAATCATAATTTTCTTAAATGAGGTACAAAGATAATCATGGTTCTGATGAGATTTATGTTGAAATTCGTAATTTACTCAATCACTGGTACAGTTTTTTACAATCATTTAAGTTAAAAATCAGACCGTTAATGAAATTATTTTTTACCTTAATCATATTCCTATTTTTTAATATCTTCAATCTGTTTGCTCAAATAGACAGTTCAATAACTGTACGTCCGAGGAGAATATTTGATATTGAGAAAAATAGCTTCATTCTTCCTCACATTTGGAAGCCAGGTCAATTGAAGGCTGCCGTAGGGCTTACTTCTACTAAATTCCCGTTGGATTACGTTGAATCAGCTCTCAGAATTCCTTTGATTGATTTATCTGCTACCATTGGATTGCCCAAAGGCTTTGATTTATCCGCAAATATTACTTCCATATACATCGCAAATCAAGCAAAATTAGGCCTGCATTGGAACAGGCAAGGAAAAACGCTTTCTGCCAAAGTGGGTTACGATGTAGGTTTTATTTTTGGGGCATTGACTCAATATGGTTTTAATAATCGTACGACGGCATGGTCGCATTATCCAAATGTTTCTTTGGGCTTCAAACTCAAAGATGTGGCCTTTACGGTAAAGTCGGAAGTAAATGTGATAACCTACATAAATACCACTGCAGGAGGAATCAAAGTAACGGAGTTTTCGGATTTTTTTAATGGTGGTTCGCTGGGTGCGTATATCGAACAACGCCTCTGGGCAAATCACGTGTTGATTATCGGTTGTCGGGATAATTACGTAAAATATTATTATCCAGTTTGGCCTTCATTTAGTTCTTTTAATCGAAAATATCATAACATAGAATTTTCTTTGGGATTGATTATCAAATAGTTATCTTATGAAATTCAATAAAGTTTCTGAAAATACAAACGCAGGTAGCGTTCAAAACGCTACCTGCGTTAAAATTTACTGGTTTAACCATATATTACTTTTACTACTAATTATCACCTTAATGAGTAGTTGCAATGATTATGACCTACCCGAAATCGTAAATGTTATTCCACCAATTACAGATGGGCAATCTTTAAATAATACTTCTAAAAGAAAATTAGAAGGAATTTATAAGGTCATAAAAGGAAGAGAAATATTTGGAGATACCCTGATTTTGAAGTGGAATAATCTCAATAATTTATCCATTTTTGGAGGGTCAAATGGTTTGTATGCCGTAACGAAAGGAATGAAAAAAGATTCGTCCATATACATTTACGGATACTGGCGATATGCTCTAAATAGTGAAACGGGAGGGATAAATTTGCAATTAAATCCCAGTGAAGGCAGTAATGCTATTCTTTCAGAAAATCAGCCCAGAGTTTCTAATTTGATGATTACAGGAAAATTTGGCTTAGGGAATAATGCAGCTACTGAACCATTGGAAATAATGTTTGTTAGACCTTTTTCGGAGAAAGTTTTAAAGGATGATTTCCGAATATTAGCCCATCGTTCAGGCGGAAGGACTTCTGATTTATTAGCTATTTCCGAAAATTCATTAGAAATGATTGGTTTCACCGAAAATTTTGGCTCAACGGGCATCGAAATAGATGTAAGATTAACCAAAGATAATATCCCTGTGTTGTATCACGATGAAGACATTAATATTCGATTGACCAAAAAAAGCCCTTTGAATGGTCCTTTAATTAATTATACGTTTGCAGAAGTTTCAAGATTTATTCGATTAGTCAACGGAGAAAAAATTCCAACTTTAGAAGATGCTCTTTTGAAAGTGGTAGATAGTACAAACTTGAAAGTAGTATGGTTAGACATGAAATCGGTCAATAATGCCATGGCGAGAGTGATTCCGATTCAGCAAAAATTGTTAGAACGTGCCAAACAGAAAAATCGAAATTTATCTATTTACATTGGATTGCCCGATCCGCAAGTATTGGACTTTTTCAAAACTTATGCCAATTATCAAAATATTCAATCTCTTTGTGAATTATCGGTGGAAGATGTAAATGATATTCAAGCAAAAGTGTGGGCTCCAAGATGGACTTTGGGCTTATTAACACCCGAAGTTAGTGCAATGCACGCTCAAAATAGAAAGGTTTTTTGTTGGACATTAGACAATGAAGGCTTCATTAAAAAATACATCAAAGAAGGTGATTTTGACGGAATTTTAACTAATTATCCCACCATCGTAGCCTACAATCACTATTTAAGACAATAATATGAAAAAGCCTTTAATAACACTGTTGGTGTGCTTTTTACAACAATTTTGTGTAGCACAAAACACATGGAATACCCGTGATAGCGTGGCAAGGGGCGTAAGTGTTTATGTAAGTACGGGTATAAGTCATTACATCAATACGCTTCAAATTGACCCTTCAAGGGTTGGGTTAAGACAAAATTTTAGCTGTTCTTCCTTCAAATTTATGTGGGAACCCGAACACCGATTGAGTATGGGCGTGGAGACAGGATACTATAAAGTATATGAAGTACAATTGGCGGAGGGTAAGGATATAAATACCGCAAGTTTAACGGTAATTCCTATTTTATTTTGTGTGCAAATGAGAATTTTTAAACACTTTTTTGCAACAGTTGGCACGGGTGTTTCTATTCATCATTCCGAAGTAAATTATCAAAGAAATCATTCCGAAAGTGAAGCAATGGCATTTTCAAATTTGCAGTTTTCGGCGGGGTATATTTATCCTGTTGCCAAGCAATTTGGCTTAGGAATAAAGTGTCAATTTTTGAGTGAAAATAAAACGGAAGACGGGGTTTTTTCGCTTCAAGCCGTGGCTCGCTACCAATTTAAGCGGCGGTTTAAGAGAATTAGGGAAAAATGATATAAAAGTAAAAGTCGTTGATTTTGAGGAGGTTGTATTTATTACCTAAAGGTAAACATACCGCTCACTCATTCTTTACAATCTATGATTTGTGCGTTTCGTTGTATTCTAAACAAACACATACAAATATGAATAAGTTAAAGAAAAGTTTTTCGGTAGTAATTACCATTTTGTTGGCAACTTTAGTGATGGAATCGTGTAAAAAAAATGACGATTCAGTAACGCCTGATCAAACGACAGGAGTGCAAGGAATGGTAAATGTTGAAATTACAGATGCGCCATCTGACGATGCGAATGTAAAAGGTACGTTCGTAACTGTAACGGAAGTGAGAATTGATGGCCAAAAATTTGGCGGATTTAGTGGGAAAAAGACCATTGAATTGTCTGCCTACCAAAATGGGAATGTAGCAGCTTTAGGTTTAGGAAATATTAAAGCGGGCACTTACAGTAATATTTCTCTGATATTGGATAATGCAACAGACCAGAATGGAAATTCGCCTGGAT
This sequence comes from Arcicella sp., assembly GCA_040403295.1. GTDB lineage: Bacteria > Bacteroidota > Bacteroidia > Cytophagales > Spirosomataceae > Arcicella. The sequence goes on along the minus strand of JBBAKY010000087.1, from coordinate 8,023 downwards.
GTTACGCACTTTCAACTGATAATACAAAGTATAATTTAACGGGTTCGGTAAGCGGACAAACTGAAGTGGTCAGCTCAAAGGCGTTTGAAGTAAAAGAAAATCAACAAACCAATTTAGTGCTTGATTTTGATATTCGAAAAGCGGTAATGGATGAAAATGGGAGTGCCGTAGGTGGGTATCGTTTTGTGAGTTCGAGTGATTTGAATGCTTCAACCCGTCTTTTGGTAAAAAGTCAAGCTGGAGCTATTAAAGGGAATTGTGCTAATTACAATGAAACCAATAGCAAACTAATTGTTTATGCTTACAAAAAAGGGACTTACAATGTTTCTGAAACCAAGGCACAAGGAAGTGGAAATGTACAGTTCAAAAATGCTGTGACCAGTTGCGTGGCGGATGGAAATGGTAATTTTAATTTAGCATTTTTAGAAGCGGGAGATTATGAACTTCAATTTGCATCTCATAAAAATAGTGGTAATGGGCAGTTTGCTCTACAAAGTATGCTTAACCTAAGCAGTTTGATAAATCTAAATAGTGTTTCGGTGCAGGCTAATACGTCTGTAACACTGAGTGTGACGGTTTTGGGTTTATTACCAATATAAAAAGTACTAAAAAGCGTCCTAATTTTTAAAATTAGGACGCTTTTTAGTACTTCATTTCTTATTTCAAAAACCCCTTTAAAATCCCAATCTCAGCCATTGGATTGGCTTTTTCGTAGAGAATTCTATAAACTGCATCAATAATTGGCATTTCTACGTCGTGAATTTCGTTGATTTTATGAATACTTTTCACGGCATAATATCCCTCCGCAACCATATTCATTTCAATTTGGGCTGATTTTACAGAATATCCCCGACCAATCATGTTTCCGAACGTACGATTTCTCGAAAATTGTGAATAAGCCGTTACCAATAAATCTCCCAAATAGCCCGAACTGTGCAAATCTCGATTGGCTTGCGGGTAAACAATATCCAAAAAACGTTTGATTTCTTGCATGGCATTAGAAACCATCACCGCTTGAAAATTATCTCCAAAACCTAATCCATGCGTGATTCCGCAGGCAATGGCTATTATATTTTTGATCACCGCACAGTATTCAACGCCGTATAAATCTGCTACGGGATTTGCTTGAATGTATCGGCAAGTCATCAAATTGGCAAATTCTTGCGCTAAATGAATATTAGGCGAGCCAATGGTGAGATACGACTGTTTTTCTTGAGCAACTTCTTCGGCATGGCAAGGCCCCGCAATAACGCACATTTGCGTCAAGGGTACGCCAAAGACCTTCTCCATCCAATCGGTTACCAACATGTTTTCTTCGGGAATCATGCCTTTGATAGCTGAAATGACTTTTTTACCCGCAAAATTATTACGAGTCAAATTTTTCAAAGCATCAGGAACGAAAGCCGCCGGAACGGCAAGCACCACATAATCAACACCTTGAAGGGCATCGTACATTTTGTAATACGCTTTCACTTTGCGTGGATTCAGTGGAGCATCGGTCAAATATGACGGATTATGATTGTATTTTTTGATAAAATCAACATCCGATTTGCGGCGTAACCACCACTTGACTCTGACGTTGTTTTCAGTCAAAATTTTAATAATTGCCGTAGCCCAACTGCCACCACCCAATACTGCAATTTGGGTTGGGAGACTCTTTTTAAATGCTGGAATTTCTGTCATGTTGCAAAGGTAAGGACTTTTTGTTTTTGCCACTAAGGCACGAAGGTACAAAGAATTTATAATGTTGATTTAAACTAAAAAAGACGGTATTGCTCTGAGCGATGCCGTCTTTAAAACCAGCCTTTAAATTTAGAACATAAGACCACGTTATTATGTTTTTACTTCAAATTTGTTATGGATTCGTGCAACAAATCTTAGAATTTTCCTGTTAAAATAATAGAAATTAACCTTACAAAACCTCATAAAATGCAAGACATTGAACCTCATTATCGTTGGGAAAATCTATACGTTGCCTCACGAGATGAACGCTCGCCTTTCTACGAGCGACTTTATAATTTGGATTATTACGAAAATGCAATCTACGGTTATTATATTCACCCCATGTGGGACGAGATAGGTTCTGAAACGCTCTATTGCAAGATTTTATACGCCGATTACGAAAAAAAATTTGCCATTATCGAGATGTTTGGCGAATGGAATGATACGATCCACAACGATATTATGTATTTCAAACGAGTGGTAATTGACCATTTAGTGAACGAGGGAATTAATAAATTTATCCTTTTGGGCGAAAACGTGTTGAATTTTCACGGTTCGTATGAAGATGATTATTATGCTGAATGGTTTGAGGAGGTGGAAGATGGTTGGATTGCTGCTTGTAATTTCCCAGACCACGTAGCCAGTGAATTTGCGAAATATAATTTGGATATTTACATCAACATGGGAGGTACTTTGAACATCGCCAATTGGCTAACGATGAAGCCTCTGCAGTTTTTTGATTTGGTTAATGGGTTGATTGTTAGGAGATTATCGTAAAAAATATTAGACCACGGATTTTGCGGATGTTACGAATTTATACGGATTTTTTCTTTTAGAAAATTCTAAATTCACTACACAATTAAATACACTGTTAATTAAGCTCAATCAACTTCCCGAAAGTTTCAAACTTTCGGGAAGTTCACCCAGAAGCTGATTTCAGCACTTTTAGAGAATAATAATTATTTAATTAACAGTGTAATAATTCTAAAATTTTATTCGTGTAAATCCTCCTAATCCGTAAAATCCGTGGTGTAATCTTAAATACTACTTCACCACTTTCATCACGCCATTCATAATACTCCAATGCCCCGGGAAAGTACACACATACGGATAATCACCCACGATTTCTGGTACTTTGAAGGTTAATTTATAACTTCCATCCGAATTCACTAAAGGCGTTGAAGCAATGATTTGAGGAATATTAGGGATATAACTTTTCTGAAGTGCATCCTTTTGCATAATCATTTTAGTGGCAGCTTTCCCTATGATTTCCAGCGACTTAGGTTTGCCAATTACCAAATTGTGTTGCATCGCATCGGAATTTTCAAAGATGATTTCTACCGTTTTTCCAGCCGGTACGGTGAACTCTTTTTTATCGTAACTCATGGCCTCTTTCACCGATTTTATCACAATCGTAATCTTATTTGGGTCGGCTACTTCGTCCGTTTTAATTTGCCACGCTTGCATCAAACGACTCAATCTATCGTTGTTTTCCGAAACCAAATTCTTTTTTAAACTTACTAAAAATGCTTTATCGGTTTCATTGACCGTTACTTTTCTCTTATAATTCCAACCATCCGTAATTCCTCGCAATAATGCTGATGCCGTGGTTTCTTCCATTTTTGGAAATTGCTTCAATAGTTGAACCACTGAATCTACTGCTGAAACCGCTGAATAACCTCTCATGGCCCTTTCGAGAGCATAATTGGTCATGTTTTGTGGAGTAGAGAAATTAACTTTTTGGGTAAATGTATTGTTCTTTTCATCACTTTCAGCGATGGTATTTGCTTTATCTAAATCAATAACAATGCTAAAATCTCCCGATACATCAGAACCAAAATTAATATCACCTGTCCAAGGGCCATTGTTTGATTTGGTAATAATGATGGATTCGCCCGCAGGAATTCCTTCATTAAAAGTACGACTGATTACATCGACTTTTCTACCCATTCCAGCAAAACGAATATCCAATGGCACAATAACTCCTTTTTCTAAGGCAATTCCTCCTTGGTTTTTCACCTCAATTTTCACATTAATATTATCCCTAACTACTGGATTTGCTGGGGTAAGAATAAGTCTGGTAATCACTAAATCTGGCTTGTTTGATGCTGTGATAGCAGTAGTTTTTGCGGCATCCTGCATCATCTTCGAGTGGTCGTGATGAGCAGCGGGCATTTCGTTTGCTTTTACCTTTGGCGAAGAAGAGTTTTGAGTAAGTTTTTGTACCAATTTCTTCAATAAATATTGTTTGTTACTGGTCAAAACGCTGGCAAAAGCATCGGGCAACCAACGGTCGTTTGTTTCATTTGATTGTTCTAAACGGTTCATCAACGCTTTTTCTGATTCAGCCGTTAAAGGCATTTCTGAAAGGGCTAAAAGTGTGTTTAAAACGACCAGCGGTTCTTTGTCGTTCAAAAGGTTTTTTTGTAATAACTCATTAACTGACTGAGTATTACGGGGTAAAATCTGAATTGCATTCTTGCGTACACCCGCACATTGATGCGTGAGTGAGGCGTACAAGGCTTGTTGCACATTTGGCTCATTCAAAACACCCAAACCTTCCAACGTTCTAAGCGCATGAATAACGGTAGGATTAATACCAATTTCGTCCAAGGATTGGTCTTTTGTTAATTCAATTAAAGTTGGCACAACGTCTTTTTGACCACGTTCAATCAATAATCTTTGGGCAGTCATTCGCCAAAATTGATTGTCGTTTTTGAGGGCGTTAATCAATTCGTTTGGATGATTTTTACTCAAACTTAAAGGCGTGTAAGCAGGCGCTTTGTTGTAGCCAACTCTATAAATTCTACCGTGGGTATAATCCCGTAAATTAGTTTCATAGGCATTACCAACACCCATCGTAAAGCCAGTTGGTTTTGGGTTATGTTGAATGATAAAACTATACCAATCCGCAATCCAAACGGCTCCGTCGGGTCCAACTTCCGCAAAAACGGGCGAAACCCATTCATCCGCTCCCGCCAAAAGATTAAAGCCTTCAACGTCTTCATAATCGGTGCCTTTTTTCTCCATTACATTTTGGTGAACGACGTGTCCCGTTGGCTCACAAACGAAGGCCGTTTTGTTCCAATATTTCTTTGGAAAAGCCCTTGCAGTGTAGAAATTATGCCCTGCGGCGGCGGTATATCCACCCCAAACATCCACTTGACGAACCCGTGGTGTGATGGTTTTCATATCTTTGTGCGAATCCGTGCTTCGACTCCCATTATTTGCCGTCGAACCATTCAAAATATTGCGGTGCGGAATGGCCATGTACCAACCGTGCGAGTTATTGGCGGTTGAGCCAAAAACATCTCCCGTTTCGTTAAAAGAAAAACCCCAAGTATTATTAGAAGTTGAAGTAATGTGTTCAAAATCAGAGCCATCGGCTTTAAATCTGAAAAAACCTTGCCCAAAATTTACAGAATCTTTTGGCGCAAATTTTGTCTTGATTCCCGAATACCCAACGCATCCCCAAATCCAATTATCGAATCCATAATGTAAGTTCGATGGCCCTGCGTGAGTATCACCCGTACCAAATCCAGAGAACAAAATTTTCTTTTCATCAGCCTTATCATCTCCATCGTTATCCTTCAAAAATAACATATTGGGTGCTTGTGAAACGATAAGTCCACCATTGGCAAAAACCATTCCTGTTGGGATGCTCAAACCATCGGCAAAGTGGGTGAATTTATCGGCTTTGCCATCTTTATTGGTATCTTCACAAAGCAAAATATAGTCACTTCCGCCCGTCTCTTTTCGTTCGTTTGGGTAGTCTTTTGTGATCAATACGTACAACCTTCCTTTTTCGTCCCAAGCCATCGCAATTGGGTGCATTACGTTGGGTTCAGAAGCGAAAACCTCCAAATTAAAATCTACGGGAATTTGCATCAATTTCACCGATTCTTCAGGCGAAAGTGGCAATTGTTGCACCTGTGGGTCGGGACGTTTTTCGTAATTGGGCAATTTAGCATTTCTAAAAACCAAAGGCTGCGGATTGAGTCCCGCATGAGCCACCCGTGCTTGGTCGTCCACTGCCCAAATGATGGCATTTTCTAAGAGTTTATGAAAATCTGGATTCTCCCAAGTCTGTTCATCGTGTCCAAAAGCGGTGTAAAAAACTCTGCCTTTGCCATAATTTCGAGTCCACGTATAAGGTTCAGTTTTGGTTTCGGGACGGTCTTTTGTTTGGTCAGCTTTGATTTCACGATTCATCAACACATTATTATCCGCTTGTAATTTGCTGTGCAAATACGTTTCGTCAAAAGCTTTTAATTTTGATAAGCCATTCATTATCTGGTGGTTAGGCTGCACAATATTGGCAGAAATAGTATCGGTAGTGTGTTTCCAGAATTGTCCACCCACCATTTTTACGTATTCGGGCGAATTTCTAAAACAGAAAGAAGCACAATGAATCGGTAAGATTCCTTTGCCCGAAGCCACGTAAGCCAAAAGGGCTGTTTCGGCTTGAGGCGTAATTTCGTCCCAATTGGCATAAATCATCAAGGCATCAAATCGGTTAAGATTTTCCAGATTGAGGTCTTCTAATTTATTGGTATAAGTGAAATTGATTCCCTTATTTCCCAAAGCCGACATGATAGAAGGCAATCTCTCCACAGGTTTATGATGCCCATTATCACCCAAAAACAAAACCTCCAATCGGCGTGGTTTTGGTGAATTTTGAGCAAACGTGGAGATGGAAAGGAGGGTTAGGATGATGATGATGATGGGTTTTTTCATTGTGTTTTTGTGTTGTTTTTGCTACTAAGTCACGAAGGCTCAAAGGATTGGTAATTGTGTTTTTTTACTATTTGTCCTGTGGCTGATGTTCTACAGGAACGCCCAGTTCAGACATTATGTAACAGCAGTCTTCTGAATATATTAATATCTGATTGTCGAGTAGTTATGGTTAAACGAGTAGTTATGGTTAAAAGTGAAGGGTAAAATTGTACTTTGGATTACTATTGCACGATGCGGAAACAAATTATTTGCAATGAACTTCCCGAAAGTTTTAAAACTTTCGGGAAGTTAACATTCTGAACATTTTACAACTTATATTTCTTAAAACTTTCGTGCCTTTATTGCAAATCACAACCCCTTAAAATTCAGGCAAATAAATAATCTTCCTACGACCTATAATTACACAGAGCGTCTCGCTCATTCTACAAAATCCACAACCCCTTAAAAATCAGGCAAATAAATAATCTCCCCACCCTTCATCGCTGATTCATGAGCCAAAATTCCAACGCTCGTCCAATTGGCAGATTGTGCCGCATTTGGGAATGGGTCACGGTTTTCAATTAATGCCATCACAAACTCGTGGGCAAGGTGCGGATGCGAGCCTCCGTGTCCTCCGCCTTGGGCAAAACTTAAATGGGTATTATCGTCAGAATCATAAACGCCTTTGCCCGTAAAAGATTGAATTTCTTTGGGTAAATAATGGGCGTAATCAGGCACTTTTACCTTCTCTGGAATTTCTGATTCGGGCTTTTTGGCGGTATGAATTACGTGTTCTTCGTCTTCAATTAAGGCCCATTCAAAAGATTTTTTTGAGCCATACACCTCAAAACTTTCACGGTATTGGCGAGCCACATCAAACAGTGAACGATAGACATAAGCACTCAAATCTGAATCCTTAAATTTGATATGGGCTGATTCCACCGCAAAAGGTGAATTATGGATTTTTACAAGGTCTTCACTGATTCTACCCGATCCAAAACAAGACACATATTCGGCCTGTAATTTCAACAAACCTGCCACTGGACCCACGCAGTGTGTAGCGTAGTGCATCGGAGGAAGCCCAGGCCAATAGTCGGGCCAGCCTTCCATATCTTGCTGATGTGAGGCTTTCAGGAATTGTACTTTACCAAGTTCTCCTTTTTCGTAAAGCTCTTTTACAAACAGAAATTCACGGGCGTACACCACCGTTTCCATCATCATATATTTCTTGCCAGTTGCTTTGCACGCATCCACAATTTTCTGACAATCTTCTACCGTTGTCGCCATCGGAACGGTACACGCTACGTGCTTGCCTGCGTAAAGTGCTTTCAGACTTTGCTCGGCATGATTTGGAATCGGCGAGTTGATATGAACGGCATCAATACTGGGGTCTTTCAACAATTCATCATAATCAGAATACCGTTTTTCGATGTTAAACTCATCGCCAATGGCATTCAATTTTTCTACGTTACGCTGACAAATGGCGTACATATTGGTATGCGGATGACGTTGATAAATAGGGATAAATTCTGCCCCAAATCCTAAGCCGATGATAGCAATGTTAATTTTTTTCATGTTAATTTTA